>DATMPC010000102.1 GCA_035567895.1 Terriglobales bacterium
ATTCCAGTTTGCGTTCGCCGACACTTGCTCGACGATTACTTCCGGAGCGATGGTTGGACGCACGGGGTTTGTTGGCGATCTCCTCTACAGCGTCGCAGTCTCTGGTTTCATCTATCCGATCATCGGGCACTGGGCGTGGGGGCCCGACGGCTTCCTGGCTCTGATGGGCAGTCCCGGACAGTTCCTTCCCGGTTTAGGAATGGGATTCCATGATTTCGCCGGATCTACCGTGGTGCACACGATCGGCGGCTTTATCGCTTTGGCTGGAGCCATCGTGCTGGGCCCGCGCCTCGGCCGCAAGTTCAAGCGCGACGGTGGCGCTCCGATGTTGCCTCATGATCTCGTCATCGCATCAAGCGGCGGACTGATCCTGTGGTTCGGATGGTACGGCTTCAATCCGGGCAGCACCTTGTCGGCGATGGACTTTGAAGGCATCGGCAGAGTCGCGACGAATACTACCCTTGCGGCATGCGCCGCAGGACTCACCGCCATGGCCTATGCCTACCTGGGAAGTAAGAAATGGGATGTAGGTTTCACCGTAAACGGATTTCTCGCCGGCCTGGTGGCGATCACGTGCCCGTGTTATTGGGTGAGCGCGACGGGAGCGATTCTCCTCGGTGGAGTTGCGGGTGTGCTGGTTGTCCTCGGCGTCGAACTGCTGGAATGGATGAGGATCGATGATCCCATCGGGGCTGTTCCCGTTCATGGTTTATGCGGCATCTGGGGCACATTATCACTGGGCCTGTTCGCCTGCGGAAAATACGGAGCAACCGGACCACTCGCGCCTGACAATTCCGCCGCCCTGAAAGGACTCTTCTACGGCGGAGGAACTCAAGTGCTGAAGGCGCAGGCGCTCGGCAGCCTGATCATCACGCTTTCCACCTTCTTCTTCGCACTCGCGGTGATGTACCTGGTGAACGCTACCGGCACATTGCGCGTGTCTAAAGAAGGCGAACTCTACGGTTTGGATCTGCACGAGCATGGAATCTCCGCTTATCCCGAGTATGTGATCTCTTCCTTGTCGCGTCCTTCGGGTGTAACAGCGCCTGCTCCGGCACTGGAGGTGGAAGCGATGCCAATCCACACTGTAAGCCGCGTAGCAAGCGGAGACTAAACAAATCAACGCGGCGAGTTCGGATCACCAACCGGGCTTGCTGCGTTCTAGTTGTGTTGGGTTAGCAATGTTGCACAGAGCGGACAAGAGGATGCATGACTAAAGTCGAGGCGATTATTCAACCATCGGTCTTTGAGAGCGTAAAAGACGTTCTCACCGAATTGGGCGTCGAAGGAATGACGGTGGCCGACGTAAGGGGACACGGGCGACAGAAAGGGCACACAGCAACCTATCGGGGGCGTGAATATTCTGTCGACCTGTTGCCGAAGATCAAGCTTGAGGTTGTGATTGAGGACGAAACGGTAGATTCCGTCGTTGATGCCATCGTGAAAACTGCCGCGACTGGACGCATTGGAGATGGAAAGATCTTTCTCTACAAAGTCGACGAAGCGATTCGCATTCGCAATTACGAGCGTGGGGTGGCGGCGTTGTAGTCAAGTGTAAGAGAACGGACATAAATTTCGGGCCAATGGTGAACTGTCATTCTGAGGCGCGATGTTGGCCGAAGGATCTCCCGGGATGCATCGATCTCAATTGCACTTTCTGGGCTCTTTCACGAGAATTCTGGCCGAAGTGCCAGGAGGGGGCAATCAAGTCTGAAGCATTCCGGGGAGATCCTTCGCCCGCCACGGCGGACTCAGGATGACAGGCCTTAGATTCCACGTAGTTTTCTGCAGCCTGTGAAGTCGATGTTTTTCCTCATCAGCACGGTATATTGGTAAAACAGCACTAAGAAACAACAGGACGAATGCCAAGATTCGCTGCGAACCTTTCTAGTCTATTCACTGAACTTCCATTTCCAGATCGCTTCGAGGCGGCCGCCAAACACGGGTTCTCCGCTGTCGAATGTCTGCTTCCCTACGATTACCCCAAGGAAGAGCTTGCTGAGCTTCTGAAGCGGCACGGTCTGCAGCAGGTTATGTTCAATCTGCCTTCGGGATATTGGGAGGCGGGCGAGCGCGGGCTGGCGTGCGATCCGCATCGCATTCCCGAATTCAAAGAAGGCCTGGAAACGGCAATCGAATATGCCATTGCTCTCGATTGCAAGAGACTGAATTGTCTTCCCGGCATCATGCCCGCCGAGAGTTGTCCCCTAACGATTCACGAAACTCTGGTTGGCAATTTGCGGCATGCAGCTTCACGACTGGCTCAGCTGAATATCAAGCTGCTGATCGAGCCCATCAATGTGTACGACAACCCCAACTTCTTCCTGCATCGATCGTCACATGCGCTCGCGATCATGGAAGAAGTGAATCATTCCAATTTGTATATGCTTTACGACGTCTATCACATGCAAATTACCGAGGGAAACCTCGCCAGTACGATTGCGGAGAACCTCAGTCACATCGGCCACGTCCAGGTCGCCGATGTTCCCGGACGCAACGAACCAGGCACCGGGGAGATCAACTTTAATTTTCTATTCCGACATCTCGATGCGATCGGCTACGACGGCTGGATTGGTTGCCAATACGATCCTCTCCTCACTACCGAGCACGGACTGGAGTGGTTTGCTCCGTACCAATTGCAATCGAGTCCGGCGTAGGTGTGCTCAGCCCTTTGCACCGATTGCATTAATACATAGACTGTCATCCCTCAGGCCGCCGCCATGAATCCCAATTTGGGATTGGGGCAGATGCGGCCTGGGGGATCTGCTTTCCTCTCTGCGAACAAAACAGCAGATCCCCCGCGCCGCAAACCTGTGTCTCGCTTGGATGGTGGCGTCGCGGCGGCGCGAGGGATGACAGTATGAGAAGAAATGTGCCGACTCGTGCAGCTCCATCCGCTACAAATAAGTGTGAGGAATAATCTTTAACGTCCCGCAGAATTTGGCCAGCAGCTTTGTTGGCGACTCCCGGCCGGTACATCCAACCACGTCCGCTTCAGTGAAGATCAGATCCTTTCCTGCCCGAAGTACCCGCGCATGACACGCGAATAGCGGACCGACCGCGGGTCGCAGGAAGCTCACTTTGAATTCGACAGTGATTACGTCCTGGCCGGCCTGCATCAGGGTCGCGCCAGCGGCTCCTGCGGTGTGATCGGCCATCGCGGTGATGACCGCTGCATGAAGGAATCCGTGTTGCTGCTGAAGCGGCGGACGCATTTGCAGTTCGGTGTCGCAGCTGCCCGAATCACAGCCAGTCACGACAATTCCGAGATCCCGGATGAAAGTGGCTCGTTCGAAAATCTCGGCTACAAGTTCTCGATTGCAGTTCATAGGCTTTGGTGACGAAATTCGAGCTTACGCAAAGCCGAAGATCCCATTCCAGCCTTTGCGTAAATTCCGTGGGATAAAGCCACGGAAGCCGTGGTCGGGTGCCAACAGACCCCGTCTTCACACGTCGGCTATTGCGCGCCGTATAGCAAAAGACGCGCCAAATACAATGTGAAAATGCAGCTTGGCTTGCTTCGCCCGCTGGCTTTCCTGATGTTTGTGCTGGCGCTGGATCCATCACTCATCGCCTTCGACCTCAAGCAGAAAACGCGCGATGCATACGATCGGTATTTGGTGCTGGCTGAAAAGAAGGTGGATGCCGAGCAGAACAGTCCAAATTTCTTCTGGGGAGATGTCGCACCGCGCGATGAGGAGTTAAAGCAGGGCGGCATAGTTATCGAGAAAGCATCGCTGGCTTCTTCGAAGGATGCCAAAGTTCCAGATGGGCTGGTTCATCACTGGTCTGGTTTTGTCTTCATTCCCGATACGAACCTCGATAAAGTGCTGTCGTTTCTCGAGGACTACGATCATCACCAGGACTACTACAAGCCTGAAGTCGCCCGCTCGAAGCTGCTGCATCGCGACGACGATCACTTCGTTGCCTACCTCCGGTTCGCCAAGAAGAAGATCATTACCGTGGTTCTCAACACCGAGCACGACGCGCACTACTACAAACTCGATGCCAAACGCGCCTACAGCCGCTCGCATACCACTCGTGTGACCGAGGTGGAAAATGCGAATCAACCGGACGAGCGCGAGAAACCTCCGGGCAAGGGTGAGGGGTACATGTGGAGCATGGACACGTATTGGCGATTCCTGGAACGGGACGGCGGAGTGTATGTGCGCTGCGACGCGATCTCGTTGACGCGCGACGTACCGACGGGTTTGGGATGGCTGATCGGGCCGTTTATCACGTCGATTCCGCGGGAATCCTTGTCAGCCACGCTTAAGGCGACGAGGGGTGGGATAGGTCGGCATACGGCTCAACAGAGATAGTGTTATTGCAGGAAACCTCGTAAATCGTGGCTTTTTCAAGGCCTGAATAGTTTAATCCCCTTGCGTGGGAAACTTCTTGCTCCCGGGATCGTTAAAGAATTCGCAACTCTAGGCTCCAGCGCGAGTCTAAAATAGTGTCATGCGCAGGTTAATCCAGACGCTTTTGATGGTTTCGGCGTTCTGCGCACCTCTCGGGCTCTTTGCTCAGCGAGGCGGAATCGAATTCAAGGGCATCCCTGCCTCGGTCACTTCGCCTCGAGCGGACGGCTCACTTCGCGGCGTTCCCGCTAGCGTTTCAGATCCAAGGCCTAGCACGTTGCAGCCCAATGGCTTCTGCTGCCGACATGGGCACAAACACTCTGCAACACCGGTATATGCGGTTCCGTACTACGGCTACTACGGTTATCCGGACTATTCCGACGCGTCGTACTATGACCAGCCGCAGCAGCCTGTGCAGCAACAGGTTCAGGCTCCGCCGCCCCAGGTAATCATCATCAAAGACGAACGTTCGTCTGCGAAGGATGAGGCGCGGTACGATGATCAGGGGTTCGAGGAAGGCGACTCACATCTGCGACCGGCTCCGCGTGAATCGGCACGCGCGAACGCTGATCCTGCTCCACCAGCGCCCCCGGAGCAACTGCCAAAGACGACGCTCGTGTATCGTGACGGGCACAAGGCCGAACTTCGAAATTACGCGATTGTGGGCGGCAACCTCATTGACCTTACGAAGAGCACGTTTCTGAAGAAGATCCCGCTGGACTCGCTCGATTTGGAGGCTACGCGCCGCGAGAACGAAGAGAACGGTGTGGAATTCCATGTGCCGTGAAGCGAGCGTCTGAGCCGCACTTCTTGCGCTGAACCGAGCCTCGACTAACCATCTCCCGGAAGCATTAAATCCCCGTCTGTTAGCGGGCCAGAAGAAGGCACTTCCGTGCTATAATCAGACCTGCACGCTGGGCAGCTAACATCCTGAGAAAACAACAGTTTACAGGCAATCCGACAGGCCTCGCCAGTGGCGTTGTCGAAGCGAGTGCCATGCCTGTTTCACGCCCTGTGGCGTGGGAACGCAGATCCAGTAACGACTTAACACAAGGAGCCAGCAGCTAGCAGCCAACAGCTAGCAGCTTTTCAAGAATGGCTGACGAACAGAACCCCCAACTTCCCCTAACGCCACCAGGCGGTGAGCCGCCGCAAGGACCTGGCGCAGCCAACATTATTCCCATCAACGTGGAAGAGGAGATGCGCCGTTCGTATCTCGACTATGCCATGTCGGTCATCATCGGGCGCGCATTGCCTGACGTGCGCGATGGACTCAAGCCCGTGCATCGTCGTGTGCTCTACACGATGAACGAGATGGGCCTGCAGTACAACAAGAAGTACACCAAGTGCGCCAAGGTCGTGGGACAGGCGATGGGCCAGTACCATCCGCATGGCGATAGCGCGATCTACGACACGCTAGTCCGCATGGCGCAGGACTTTTCTCTGCGTTATCCACTCATAGATGGCCAGGGAAACTTTGGATCAGTCGATGGCGATCCGCCGGCCGCGATGCGTTACACCGAATGCCGCTTGGAGAGAATTGCAGGCGAGATGCTTTCGGATATCGACAAGGACACCGTCGATTTCGTTCCTAATTACGACGAATCCACCACCGAGCCGACGGTTCTTCCTACTCGCATTCCCAATCTGCTGGTCAACGGTTCAAACGGAATCGCGGTGGGTATGGCGACGAATATTCCGCCACACAATCTGACTGAGATCGTCGACGCGACGATTACCCTGGTTCAAAGTCCGCAGACGACACTCAAAGACATTCTGAAGATCGTGAAGGGACCGGACTTCCCCACCGGAGGCTTCATTTATGGTCGCGGCGGGATCGAACAGGCATACACGAACGGCCGTGGCCGTTTCATGGTGCGTGCCAAAGCGGCAATCGAGAACCTGACGCAAGGCCGGCAGGCGATTATCGTCACTGAGATTCCTTACCAGGTGAACAAGTCGGCGCTGATTAAGCGCATCGCTGAGCTGGTGAACAACAAAGTTGTCGACGACATCTCCGACGTGCGCGACGAATCCGATCGCGACGGCATGCGCATCGTCATCGAGCTCAAGCGCGGAGCCGAATCCCAGATCGTGCTCAACCAGCTCTACAAGCACACCTCGATGCAAGAGAGCTTCAGCATGATCTTCCTCGCGGTGGTGAACAACCAGCCGCGCGAGATGGGACTGGTGCAGGCCATTCAGCATTTCATCGATCACCGCGTCGATGTAGTGCGGCGCCGCACAGCGTACTTGCTGGCGCGCGCGCGGGAACGCGAGCACATCCTCGAAGGCTACAAGATCGCCCTCGACAATCTCGATCAAGTCATAAAGCTGATTCGTGGATCCGCATCGCGGACCGAAGCTCGCGAGGCTCTGCTTGCTGCGAATTTCAAGATCACCGACAAGGAGATCCACTCAACCGGCAAGCTGAGCGGTCGTCAGGCGGATGCAATTCTCGATCTGCAGCTCTACCGACTCACGCGGCTTTCAACTGAAGAAATCTTCAACGAACTCGCGGAGATTCGCGAGCGCATCGCTGAGTACGAGAGCATCCTCGCCTCGGAGAAGAAGCTGCGTAACTTGATCGTGAAGGAACTCGAGGAGGTCAAGATGGAGTACGGCGACGAGCGCCGCACCATAATCACCGACGAGGGTGTTGAGATTACGCTGGAAGACCTGGTTGCCGACGAGCAGGTGGCAGTAACCGTCTCTCACTCCGGCTATCTCAAGCGTACCGCGCTTTCCACGTATCGCCAGCAGCGCCGCGGCGGCATGGGCCGCAAGGGCATGAGCACGCGCGAAGAGGACTTCGTCGAGCAATTGCTCATCGCGTCCACACACGCGTACCTGCTCATCTTCACAAGCGCCGGTCGAGTGTACTGGCTCAAAGTCTACGAGGTTCCCGATGTGGGACCCGCAGGCAAAGGCAAGGCCATCGCCAGCCTGATCTCTTTGCAGCCTGGCGAGAAAGTATGCGCCATTCAGAATGTCCGTGACCTTGAGGAAGAGGGCAAGTATGTCTTCTTCGCCACGCGCAAGGGTACGGTGAAGAAGGTGCCGCTCAAGGACTTTTCCAACGTAATGTCGCGCGGCATCATCGCCATCGGCATCGAGAAAGACGATGAGTTGGTTGCCGCCCGTATCACCGACGGAAACAAGATCGTCTTCCTGGCTTCGCATGAAGGAATGGCAGTTCGCTTCGAAGAAGCCGATGTGCGCCCGATGGGCCGGCCCGCGTACGGAGTGCGCGGCATGAATCTCGAAGTGAAAGACTACATCGTCGGAATGGCGGTGACAGATCCTCCAGGCGCCAAAAAGCCCGGGGACGGAAGGGGAACTGACACCGAAGGCGAGGCCAAGCCGGCGCCATCGCTCATCTTGTCCGTCACAGAAAACGGTTACGGCAAACGCACCGATGCGGAGGAGTATCGACTAGTAAATCGCGGCGGCAAAGGTGTGATCAATGTCAAGACGACAGAGCGCAACGGAAAAGTGGTCGCCATCATGCAAGTCGAAGAGGATTCGGAATGCATGCTCATCAGCCAGTACGGCAAGATCATCCGTCTGCCGAACAGCCAGATCCGCGAGACCGGACGCAATGCGCAAGGGGTGCGCCTGCTGCACCTGGATCCCGGCGATCGCGTGGCCGCTGCTGTTGTGATTCCGCCAGAGGAGAAGAACGAGAATGGCGGGCTGTTGCAGTAAAAACAGCTTCTGAGCGGCTAAGCTCCTAAGCTGCTAAGCAAAAAAAAAGGCCTAGCAATCGCGAGGCCTTAGCTTTTGCCTTTTGCTTAGAAGCTCCGAAGCTCAGCTGCTTAGAAGCTTCCCTCAAAACAACTTGAAGTGAACCGTCAGATACTTTTTCGGATTTTCGCGAATGGCCTTCACCAGGTGCCGACTCTCCACCAGCATTTGATCGGCGTTGTTGTAGAGTGCGGGATCCTTGAACAACAGGCCGACAGTGCCCTCCCCGGCTTCGAGGCGGGTTGAGAGTTTCTCGATATTCGTGGTGATGCGATCGATCTTCTGCGCGTACTCCTGATCTTTGGCGAGTTTGCCCAAAGTGCCGCGGCCGGCGTCGATGTCAGCCATCAGATCTTTCAGTTTTGCGGCAGTCTGATTCAGGTTCGTGTAGAGCTGCTCATCCTTCATGAGCTTGCCCAAGTTCCCTTTTCCGGAATTCACGTCGTCGACCATCTTATTCAGCTTTGTGACCGAATCGTTGATTCGGTCGTAAAGATCGTCCGAATACAGCAGCTTGCCGATACTGCCTTTGCCTTCCGAGACCTGGGTAGTAAGTCTTTGCAGTTGAGCTATCGTCGTGTTGGCGCGGTTGTACAGTTCAGGATCGTTGATGATTTTGCCAACAGATCCTTTTCCGTTTTGGATCGCTGAGACGATGTCGTCGACGCGAGTAAGGATCACGTTCAATTTGTCGATCGTACCTTGGCTGGATTTGAGAACATCCTGCAAGGCCGGCGTCTCAGTAGTGGGCAGCTCGTCGTTGTCGTTTACCGGGGAGTCTTTGGCTCGTGAACTATCGATGTCAACGAAGGTAGCCCCGAGCACTCCGGCGGTGGCCAGCGTAGCCTTCGAGTCCTTACGCAGATCCGGGCGCGCTTGCGCCGTTACCTTCATCATGACTTCGACCGGCGTCAGTAGACGTTTGGGATCGCGAACAATGTGAATGCTGTCAACGTTCCCGATGTCCACACCGGAGAGTCGTACAGGCGCTCCCTTTACCAACCCAGCGGCGTTCTCGAAGTAGGCACGCAGACGAATCTTCTTACTGAAAGGACTGACCGTGCCGCTCATGAAGAAGATGAGAACGAAGAGAGTGACAGTAGCAACCAGGACCGTGATTCCGACGCGTAGCTGCGACCACTTCACCTGCTGCTGGCTGGGCACCGATCCTCCCGCGGGGATACTACGCATGTCCCTGCTGCTGTTGGGAATGACCATCGAATATAGCAAACCGGGCAGGGTGAGTCAGTAAATACGCAGCGAGCGGTAAATGGGCCACGTCGATGTGGGACGGCAGGACAGTGAGAAGCCGCCGCAAAAGCGCGGTACAATGACTTTCAGCGCGCCCTTAGCTCAGTTGGATAGAGCGGCTGGCTTCGAACCAGTAGGTCGGGAGTTCGAATCTCTCAGGGCGCGCCAGTTTTTTGAGCCTTTATCCCCTTCCGAGTGGGCTGGCCCAGATCACCGAGCGGTCAATGCTCGCGATCGTTGGACGTCCTGTCAGTGCCATCGCCATTTTGAACTCGCGCTGCAAAATCTCCACCACTCGTGCGACTCCATCCTCACCCGCCACCCCAAGCCCATAGACATAAGGGCGTCCAATTAAGACTGCATTTGCGCCGCAAGCCAGAGCCTTCAGAACATCTGTCCCACGGCGGATGCCTCCATCAACCAGCACAGGCACGCGTCCCGAGACTTGTTCCGCAATCAGAGGCAGGGCTTCAATTGTGGGCGGCACAGTGTCAAGGTTGCGTGCGCCGTGATTCGACACGATGAGTCCTGACGCTCCGCTTTTCAAGGCATGGTCGGCGTCATCGGGGTTCAGCACTCCCTTGAGTAGCAAGGGAATCTTGGCGAAGCTCCTAAGCCATTCAACATCTTTCCACGCCAGCGAAGGATCAGTGATTGCGTTGTAGATACTGTTGCCCAGCGCGAGGTGGCCTGTTCCGCTCTTTGCGACATCGACGCCATCGACTTTGAGACCGCGGAGGTTGGGCAGTTCGAAACCGCTGGGCAGGCGGAATTCAGCGCGATCCTCACGATTCCTGGCTCCCGCCACCGGCGTATCCACCGTGAGACATAACGCCTGACAGCCCGCGGCTTCGGCGCGCTGGACAAGCTCGCGGGTGAAGCCACGGTCGCGCTGCACGTAAAGCTGAAACCACAGAGGCCTTTTTGCTGATCGAGCGACGTCTTCGACCGCCGTCGTCGAACTCGTGCTCAAGACCATCGTCGCAGCCGCGGTATTTGCGCCCCGAGCAGTGGCAATTTCGCCTTCGGGATGTGCCAGTTTTTGGTACGCCGTCGGCGCAAGCAGGATCGGGAAAGCATGCTCCTGCCCAAAGAGAGTCACACGCGTGTCGAGCGCTGAAACGTCTACCAGTACGCGAGGCTTGAGTCGCATGCGCTGATATGCTTCGACATTCCAGCGCATGGTCAGCTCATCGCCGGCGGCCCCGTTGTAAAACTCCCAAAACATTTTGGGAATGCGCTGCCTGGAGGCGGTCTCGTAATCGGCCAGGCACGCTAATCGCGTCCCAGTCGAGACTTCATCGACATGCGTGTTCTGCTGCTTTCTGTCCGTGGCGTTGGGAGCCGGATCTTGAAGTTTTTGGTCGGCTTTGGCAGCCAACGCGGCGCCGCTAGCGAGCACGCCCGCGGAAATCAGTGCCTCTCTGCGCGTGAAACGCATGGTCCCCCTCGTTCGAGTGAAGGAGCGCGATTATATCTCCAGCGAGGTCGTGGTCCTAAAATCGTCTCTCAGGATGCGCTCTTGCGCACCGCGGACCATTGAGGGTTTACATCAAATTCGAGAACCCATCGTTCGATGTAATTCATGTCGAGCTTTTCAGCCTGTGCGCCTACGATACTTGCGGCGTCGCGGAGTTGCCGTTCTGAGCCGCTCAGTTTCGCCCATCGCAATTTGGCGATGATTACATCTTCAGCTGATGAGACGTAGATGGCCTTTCCGGCAATCTGGATCAGCCTACGTCGCTTCATCGCAGTGCGCCCGTACTCAGTATCTTCGGCAATAATGAAGTCCACCTTCCAGCTGGTTGCAAAATCAATTACGTTAAATTGACTCCTGTTTGCCAGAGCCTGCAACGCTTGTTCTGTATCGGCGTAGTACCGATTGCTCGGAAATTGTTGCATCAGTAGGAGAAGTTCGGGAGGCGTCGGCGCAATTACGATATCGAGGTCAAGGGTCGATCTTGGTACACTGTGTGCAGAACTCGCCACAGAACCCGTCACCATGTATGGCACTTGTGAGAGCTCAAGTGCAGGTATTAGGCGCGACAGGAATGCTTCCAGCGTCACGGCTTCGGAACGAACCCATACATCAACCGCATGAGCTCCCAGTTTAATTCCTCTTCCGTCATTTCTGGGTGACGGCTGCGCAGACCTGCAAGCGCTACGTTGCGCATGGAATCGCTCATCTCCAGCGCCATCTTGACTCGCTCTGCCTCCGTCATGCGGCGGAAGATTTCTGCCTGGATTGCGGCTGCTTCTGGACTGGTATCGGATGGCATGGTTGCTGGATCCACTCTAGCCTCACGGTAAGCGAGGCACAAGGACATGCTTGCGATGCGTGGGTGGGCAGTCTCGCAGATTACAACTTTGTTAATCCAGTATTAACTTCACAAACCTCAAAGCTCCGGCTACAGTGACACGCCAGCATGTGACTCTGCGCAACAGGAGAACTTAACGATGGGAGCAGCCACGAATGTCTCGAGACCGGGCAGCGTCGCGGCCGACTTTAATCCGTGGAAGGTCATCTCCGCATCTGCCGTGGGCACGATGATCGAGTGGTATGACTTTTATATTTTTGGCAGCCTCACCGCGATTCTGGCTCCGCAGTTCTATCCACCCGGCAACGACACATTTGCCTACATCGCCTATCTGGCCACGTTCGCCGTGGGATTCCTCGTGCGTCCGTTTGGCGCTCTCTTTTTTGGCCGCATCGGCGATCTGGTCGGGCGAAAGTACGCCTTCCTCGTGACCCTCTCCATCATGGGAGGCATGACCTTCCTGATCGGATGTCTGCCAACCTACAAGACGGCTGGGTTGTTCTCTCCGATCGCCTTGATCGGCATTCGCGTACTGCAAGGTCTTGCGCTCGGCGGCGAATACGGCGGAGCCGTGATCTATGTTGCCGAGCACGTTGCTGATGAGAAACGAGGTTTCTACACGAGTTTCATTCAAATTACCGCTACGCTCGGCCTGTTTCTGTCACTGATTGTGATCCTGGCGACGCAGTCGTCCATGAGCCGGGAAGAGTTTGCCGCCTGGGGATGGCGCCTTCCCTTCCTGATCTCGATCGTGTTGGTGGCCATCTCGCTATACATCCGATTGAAGATGCGCGAGTCTCCTATCTTCACTCACATCAAGAGTGCGGGAATGGCCTCCCTCGCCCCGCTGAAGGAATCCTTCACGCAATGGACGAATCTGAAGCGCGTGCTCATCACGTTGTTCGGAGCTACGGCCGGACAAGGCGTGGTCTGGTACGCAGGACAGTTTTACGCGCTCTTCTATTTGCAGAGCATCCTGAAGGTGAACCCGAAGACCGCGAACATCATTATTGCCACGGCGCTGCTGCTTTCGCTGCCGTTCTTCACCGTTTTTGGTGCCCTCTCCGACCGAATTGGCAGGAAGAAAATCATCATGGCGGGATGTTTGCTTGCCGTGATCACTTACTATCCGATCTACCACGGTATGCAAGCCGCGGCCGGAAACAACGTAGTGAGCGTGAGCTCGACGAAGAATAGAGTGACGGGAGCCACGCAGCTTACCCCGTTGACTCCCGATCCCACCGGAAAGCTTGTGCCGGCTCCAGAAGCAAAGAATCCGAATTTTGCCATGCTCGTATTCCTGGTTTGGATTCAGGTGATCTACGTGTGCATGGTCTACGGACCGATCGCCGCATATCTGGTAGAGGCCTTCCCAGCGAGGATTCGCTATACCTCGCTGTCACTGCCGTATCACATCGGGAATGGTGTGTTCGGAGGCTTGTTGCCCCTCATTGGTCTATGGAGCTGCGCCGCAACCCAGAATATTTACGCCGGCTTGTGGTACCCGATGACGGTGGCCGGAATCACGTTCATCGTAGGCTCGTTGCTGCTTAAGGAAACAAGGCATGTCCTGATTTGGGACGAGGTCGCTCCTGTAGCCAGCGGCGGCGGAGCTCGTCGATAGAAGCTGGTCTAGGACTCCAAAAGAAAAGCCCACTCTTTCGAGTGGGCTTTTTCACAGCAGCTACTTAGAAGTTGAACTTCATCGCCAACTGCACGATCCGCGGATCGCGCGTGCTATTGACCTGGTTGAAGAACGTCGAAGAGAAGTTCGTGCCGGTGGTCGCGCCATTGTTACAACATATCGGATTGGTGTGGTTGAAGGTATTGAACGACTCCAACCGGAATTGTCCCGTGAAGCGCTCGGTGAACTTTATGTTCTTGAAGAGAGACAGATCCGTCTTCCAGAATCCAGGGGCGCGGATTGCACCGGGACGCTCGGTCGGCGTAGTTGTCTGTCCTGCCGGGGCAGTCTGGAACGCAGCCGCATTGAACCAATTCGTGAATGAGTGCTGCGCGCCCGAATTGGGATCGCCAACTTGATTTACACGGCAGCCGATCGGAGTAGCGCCGAAGCAGGCTGAACCAATTGCATCGAAGCAGTTCGTACCTGTTCCGGCGTTGCATCCGAGGTTCCCGATAATTGCTGTAAGCGGAAGTCCACTCTGGAACGTCTGCACACCCGAGAACTCCCATCCACCCAGCAGGTGGCCGATGGCTCCATGCTGGTCACGCATCCAGGGCAGCTCCCATACAAAGTTTCCAGTTGCTACATTGCGCCGATCCGCAACGGTAGGACCGTAGTTATTTCTAAAGTCAGTCGGCGTCTGGGGAAGGTTGTAGCCGCCGGTTGAGCGATCAGCAGGATCGGTGGTCAAGCCATGCGACCAGGTATAGGAGAAATTCACGTATGTGTTGCCCGAGAATTTACGCTGTACCTGCGTTTGCAGCGAGTGATAGTTGGAGGTGTAGATGTCGAGGAACCCAGTCTCTGGACCGTAGCCGACAAACGGCCGCACAACGTTCAGCTTGGTGGTATTGCCTGAACCGTTGACGCATGGCTGGGATGTTGGACACCCGGTTGAGATATCCACCCCGTTGCCCGCAACGGCGGTGGGGCCGGCGAAGCAGGGGCTTGCAGTTGTGCACTTCACGTATGCCGCGGGTGCCGGCTGGTTCGGATCGATGATGCCCGGCAGGTGGATACCGTTGTTGCCGTAATAACCGATATCGACAAACCAATTTCCCGGGAGTTGACGCTGAACATCCAAACTCCACTGCTGCGAATACGGCGACTGGTAGTCGATGGGCATGCGGGCGTTGATCGAGGGAGGTGTTTGTGTAGCTGCGACGGTAGTGGTTCCCACCGGGCTCGACAGCGTGCTGCGAGTGATGCTGAGGTTCTGCAGGAAGCCTGGGTTTAAGCCAACGTTTAGCTCGGCATTACCGAACTCGAGACCGTTGTCATAAAACATGCCATAGCCAAAGCGGACCGATGTCTTGCCGTCACCGTATGGATCCCAAGCGATTCCGATTCGGGGTGCAATCGCGCGGTTGAACTCCTTGCCCACTTTGCTACCGAATGGCGATTTTGTTCCTGTGAACCCGGCGAATGTCGGCGGATTTGCGTAGATGAAGCCGTTCAGCGGGGTGTAGTTGGGGTTGCAGGTGCTACTGGTAGGAATGCCATTGGTGAGCTTTACATCGTTCACTCCGGTAGAGGTAATGCAGGGAGCCTTGCTCGGATCGTAAAGTGCAGGATCGAAATTGCTCAAACGGCTGGTGCCGTTCGGACCGCTGGCGTCGGTGGGCTGGCGAAAGAAAGAATGCCGCACACCGTAGGTTACGGTCACGTTTGGACGAACGCGCCAAGTATCCTGAGCAAAGTATTCGAACTGATTGTCGAAGATGTTGGCTGTAACGTCCAAATTAGCTTGTGAAAAACTGCTGAGCTGGCCTTGCAGGAAGTTCGCCCACGATTGCTCGGCGCCGAAGGGACACGTTCCACCTGCTGCTCCCGTGCCTGTGCAGACAGGCGCGCCGCCGAAAGTCGTGGTCGCTGTTGGCGCATTGACCGTATCAAAAGAGTACGCGCCATTATTCGATCCGCTCAGTTGGTTCTCATGTTTGTTGTAGTGATAGAAGATTCCGCCAAACCGCATTGTGTGTTTGCCGACGACCTTCGTCACATTGCTGTAATAGCTGTGATTGACGTTAAAGTCATTGTAGGGCGCAGTTGGCGAAAGACCGCTACTGATGCCCGAGATAGTTAGGCCGGGGACGCGACCAAGAAGATTTGCGAATGGCAATGTGTTACCCACTGCCGATTTGACATCAGGCGATTTGTCGAAGTTAATCGCGCCTACTGCCGTATTTATCAGCGCACCGTATGAGTAACGATATCCGCCATCGATGAGCAGTGTTGGCGTTAGCGTGAGTGTGGCAGCAAGACTGTATTGATGGCCTGGTGAGTTAGTCGACGTCGTAGCGATGTTGTCGAGTGGCATGTTCAAGAACAATCCGCCAGCTTCTCTTGTCGGGTTGACGTCGTGGAGGTATTTGCCATTGACCGTGAGTTTCGAGCTAAAGACGTGGTCAACCTTGATCATGTCCTCGCGAAAGTTGAATATTCCCCGAAGCGCAGAAATGTTGTTGAAGGGATTCGCTGCCGCGGGAGAGTTTGGCTGGGGATAAAGAGAAAAGATGTCCTTCACATATGCTGCTGCAATCGGGTCCCAGGAAGATGCCGGAATCGAAGTGCCATAAGCCTGGCAGGTACCCGCCGTTCCGCCGGAATTCGCAAACTTCGTGCAAACGGTGTGCTGGAATTGTCCACTCAGCATGCTGGCATAGGGCACGCTGGCAGTGGGGTTTGAATAAGTCACGATTCGACGAGCTTCGTCGGAGAAGAAGAAGAACGTCTTGTCCTTTTGCTCGTAAACCTTAGGGATCCAGACGGGCCCACCAAAAGTGCCACCGAAATCGTTGTAGCGAAGCTTTGGACGTGTAACGATGGGTGTGGCGCGCTTATTGAAAAAAGTGTTGGCGTTGAGAACGTCGTTGCGGAAGAACTCGTACGCGCCTCCGTGAAAAGTGCTGGTCCCGGAGCGAGTCAAGACGTTGACCTGAGCGCCGGCAGAGCGGCCGGACTCGGCATCGTAGACTCCGCGTACGACGCGAAACTCAGCGATAGCGTCGACGCTGGGGAACGAGAGCAAAGTCAGGTTAGAGCCGCGATCAAGGTTGTCGGCGCCGTCCACAAGCCAATTGTTCTCTTCACGCCGATTTCCGTTCACCTGGATGCTCGCTAAATTCGTGCCGAGGGGAGCAGTCGCCCCGGGGAAGAGCTGGTCGGAATTCCCGGAATTGGACGTTCCCGGCACTAATGCCACCAGTTCCATGTAGTTTCGGCTGGTCATAGCGAGTTCGCGGATCTGAGTGCCATTTACCACACCAGTGGCTACTGCGCTTTCCAGGTTTACTTGCTGTCCTGAGGCTTCGACTGTAACCTTCTGCTCCTCAGACCCGACCTGCATAGTGGCATTTACTTGAAGCTTATCGTTGACGCTGAGCGCCATGCCCGTTTGCGAAAAGGTCCGGAAGTTGGGCATCTCCACTGTTACGGAGTAGTGTCCGATCGGCAACGCAGGGAAGGAAAACTCACCGCCGCCTCCCGATTTGGCGGTTCGAACGACAACGCCTTTGTCCGTATCGGTGAGAGTGACTTTGGCATTGGGAACGACGGCCCCACTTTGGTCCTTGACGATTCCCGAGATCGATCCAGTGTTCTCTTGCGCCATTGCGGCACAGGCCAGCCAGCAACACAGCGCGGCTATGAGTCCAAAACGGAACAACACACGCATCTTGCTCCTCCGATAGAGTGAAATTTTTGGGATATGAGGTCTCGCGATTGGGGTCCCGCGAGATTTTCAAGCCGTCGCATGCTAGTGGGGATCGATTGTCGTTGTCAAACCTTAATAACGGGCTAAGTGCTTATGTTGTCAATGAGTAAGGCGATATCGGGGCGGAAGAAACGTTTCTTTACATGACTGGCCACAGTTCGCCAGAGATTGACATGTTCGGTTCCTAAAGCGTGAAAGTCCGGATGACGGAACTTGCGCTCCGGCATTAGACTATTTGCGGTGAGTCGCCGGGCCAAACTGGTAGTGCTGGGTGTTGTCCTTGGGGCGATTTTGTATGTGTTGATTTCCCCTCTCCCGGAGCTGGCTGCCACCAACACTCTTAAGTTTCCCGTATTTCCGTTAATCCTGATTCTTCTCATCCTCTTATCCCCCACAGATAGTCCACGGCTGGTAAGGCTTTCGGGCGAAGCTGGTTGGTCCGACTGCCACATTTTGCTAGGGCGAACTTGCGTTATGCTCTGCTAATCTGTCACGCATCCGAGTTCCTGCATGGCTGATTTTTCTTTATATTGTTCTGCTTTAGATTGTGGCCAGCGCGTTGGCTGAGGTGAGGTTGGAGGTCCTGATGGGGCACTGGAAAGACATCATGCTGAGGGGAGCGGTGATTCCTCTCCAACAGATGGCAATGTTCCGCGAGCAAGTTGCGGTTCTGCGCGGTTCCCTGAGCTGCGAGGACCGGGCGCGGCACGAGCTGGTTCGCTTCGGCGCCCTGCTCCATGAGAACGGCTTTGTCGCGGCTACCGACGGCAATCTCTCGGTGCGGCTTGAGCAAGGTCGCGTGATGATCACGCCGTCGGGCTTCAGCAAAGGGATGATGCAGCCTGAGGATATGGTCGTCGTCGATCTCGCCGGAGGAAAGCTGGAAGGCACTTATAACGCCTCGAGCGAGGTTGAGATGCACCTCGCCATCTACCAGGAGCGACGTGACGTAGACGCGGTCGTGCACGCGCATCCATGTACGGCAACGGCATTCGCCTGCAACGGAATCTCCCTGGAAGAACCCATTTGTGCCGAAGTAGTGATGACGCTTGGCAAAGTTCCGTTGGCCCCATATGCGACGACGGGCACACCTGAGCTGACCAGCAGCATCCTGCCGTTTATCCGCGATCATCAGGCGATTCTGCTGGCGAATCACGGCGTGGTGACCTACGGCGAAGATCTGATGACGGCATACCTTCGCATGGAAGCCGTCGAGCACTTTGCCAAAGTAACCTTAGCGGCTCGTCAGATCGGGGCTCCGCAGGTGCTCAATCCAGTTCAGTTGGAAGCGCTGGAGCACGCACGGCGAAAGTACGTCGATCGTCAGCCGACAAAGTTCGATCGTCCTGGGCTCGCCCTCGAGACGCTGTGGCCTCAACTGGCCCGCAGGAACTAATCAGGTCCAACAGCGGCCTGCGAAAAAAGGTCGACCTACAGTCAGGGCCCTGTCCGGAAACAATTCACTGCTAATTCACTGTTATTCACTGTTCCTAAAACCGCAATTTGCGGATTCTCGGCAGAAGTCGATAACTGCTGAGTTAGTTTGAGAAAATTCACTGTTAAATTCGCTGTTCTTTGGCTTTTGGCTGACAGCTCTTTTCACTCCCAAGAACGTCGACGACTCAGGCTAGTGAACCTGGAGTGGCTTGAAACCTTTGCTCGGCACCGTCCACACCACGGATCCTTGCTCGTCGTAGAACTCGATCGCCGATTGATCGTTCTTCATACCCATCCTGGCCCGGACTCGTCCACTGCTGTCCTTCAAGACGAATTCCTGAGCCTCTACCGTTCTGGTGCGCGGCTCAATCTGCCCGTGAGCACCGAGAAAGATGGCGCACGCCAGAAGCATCAGTAAGAACCAACTCGCGATCCTCCAGTAGTTCACATTTCCAGCTGACATTTCGTCCTCCAGGTGTGGAGTCGGCCGGGCACACTCCGGCTCAGCCGCTGCAGGAAGGAAGAATGTGGATCGGCGGAACTCTTGCAGACTCTTTCGCCGAATCCTTCGGACGTTTCCGCCAGTGGCAGGAGGAATCCAAGGCGGTGCCAATAGTTTTAGAATGGCAACGTCTTTGGGGGCCTCAACCGTGAGCGTTGAAGCGAAATTGGAAGCAAATGTCAGACAGGCTGTGCCATTCTTTGGCGTGTCAGACATCGAGAGATCGGTGCGCTATTACACGGAAAGCCTTGGCTTTGTGATGACAAACAAGTGGATTCACGAAGGCAAGCTTCGCTGGTGCTGGCTCGAATTGGGCGAGGCAGCCTTGATGCTGCAGGAGTTCTGGCGCGAGGGACACCATGCGAATGTGCCGACGGAAAAGCTAGGAGTGGGCGTCTCGATCTGTTTCACCTGCAGAGACGCCCTCGCGATCTATCGCGAGCTCAGGTCAAAGGGCGTCGAAGCGCAACGGCCATTCGTCGGCAACGCCATGTGGGTTACATCCGTATCAGACCCGGATGGCTACAAGTTGTTCTTTGAAAGTCCAACCAACGCGCCAGAAGAATCGGAATACTCGGAAGCCTTGTGAAAAGGGGAGAGTGAAGAAAGCAACTGCAAGTGCAAAGACTCACGCAGATCAACGCAGATTTTAGAGATTCACACAGATAGGCAAGGGAGATCTCCTGAACCTCTGAGTCCCGTTGGTGAAATCCTGTGGTTCACGAATGCACGTCGGTAGAGGATCTCCAAGGTACAGTTCCCGTTGACATTCCCAGGAAAATCCGCGTCAATCCGTTAAATCTGCATTGATCTGCTGAGTTTTTGGTTTTGGCGTCAGATTACAAACCGCCCCACAGTGCGTCCATAAAACGTCGCTAACTCTGGGCCGCGGGGAGAGCCTCTCCTTTGCTGGATAGAACCCGCCGTCGGCAACGCCCTGTGGGTTACATCAAATCCAACATTGCCGCTGAAGTGGTAGTGTCTTAATGGGACATGCTGATAAGACACCACCCTGAAGGTTCGTTATTTGCGCAGTGTGGTATCCGAAATCTATACTGATAAGTTTGCTCGGGCGGCAGGTTTCAAGAGATGGCTCCCGTCTTGCCTGCGGCGTTCATATTTCTCAATCCGATCTTTAGCGAGACCATCCGATGACGACTCAAGCGAAGGAACCCAGCATTAGTACTCTCTCCGCCGAACAGGAATTCAACCCGTGGGAAGCCCAGGCCGCGCGCTTCGATTTGGCGGCACAGAAACTGAAGCTTGATCCCGGCATCTGGAAGGTTCTGCGCTATCCCAACCGCGAGATCATCGTCCACATTCCGGTACAAATGGACAACGGCAGTATCGAGGTCTTCACGGGATTCCGCGTGCAACACTCGATCGCACGCGGACCGGCAAAGGGTGGAATCCGCTACAGCCCGGATGTCTCGCTCGACGAGGTGCGCGCCCTGGCTAGCTGGATGACGTGGAAGTGCGCGGTCGTAAACATTCCCTTCGGAGGAGCCAAGGGCGGAGTCATTTGCGATCCCAAGAAGCTTTCGCAAATCGAACTCGAAAAGATTACTCGTCGCTACACTGCCGAACTCATCGAGTTTATCGGTCCGGAGAAGGACGTTCCCGCTCCCGACATGAACACGAACGAGCAGACGATGGCGTGGATCATGGACACCTATTCGATGCACATGCGTCAGACTGTCACGGCCGTAGTGACAGGCAAGCCTCTTAACATCGGTGGATCGCGAGGCCGCCGTGAGGCCACTGGACGTGGCCTGATGATCGTCTGCAACGAAGCCGTGCGCAAGTTAGGTATGCAGCCGGAAACTACACGCGTGATAATCCAGGGCTTCGGCAATGTTGGTTCAAACGCCGCCAAGCTGATGGCCGACGCCGGCTACAAGATCATCGGCATCGGCGAATACGACGGCGGTCTTTATAACAAGAACGGAATCGACGTCGATGCACTCCTCGTGCATCGCCAACGCAATGGCACGATCACAGGATTCAAAGGAGCAGAGGCGGCAAACACCAATGAGTTGCTGGTTACGGACTGCGACATCCTTGTTCCGGCAGCAACTGAGAACGTAATCACTAGCCGCAACGCCGACAAGATCAAAGCCCGGATCATTGCCGAAGGAGCCAACGGCCCGACCACCGCCGTAGCCGACGACATTCTCGCCGACAAGAACATCTTCGTAATTCCCGACATTCTCGCGAATGCCGGCGGAGTAACCGCTTCATACTTCGAGTGGGTGCAGGATCGCCAGGGCTTCTTCTGGAAAGAGTCTGTAGTGAACGAGCAACTCGAAGACATTCTGAAAGAATCGTTCGACGAAGTGGTTCGCTATTCAGAGACGCACAACGTAAACAATCGCATTGCCGCCTACATGCTGGCAGTAGATCGTGTGCAGTTCACAATTCGACAGCGCGGAATATATGCGTGAGGAGACGGCGATAGGCGATAGGCAATAAGCGAAAACGCCTTTTCGGTTTCAGCCTATTGCCTGTTGCTTATCGCCTATTGCCTCGCACTAGCGCCGCAGTTGTTGCGCTTATAATTAAAAGTTGCGTTCTAGCTCAGATTTTTGCTAGTGGAGACAGCATGCCAACAGATGTAATCATGCCTCAGATGGGCGAATCCATCTTCGAAGGCACTCTTACCAAATGGTTGAAAAAGCCCGGCGATAAAGTGCAGCGCGACGAGCCTCTTTTTGAGATCTCCACCGATAAGGTCGACGCCGAGATTCCCGCTCCTGCCAGCGGTGTGCTGAAGGAAGTAAAGATTCAAGAAGGTACAACCGTTCAGGTAAATACGGTCGTTGGTGTTATCGATGGTGACGGCGCCGGAGGTGTTGCGCCGAGTGCTCCCGCCAAAGCGGCGACACCAGAACCAGCCAAAGCTTCTGCTCCTGCGCGTCCCGCGACCACCGCTCAGCCCAGTGCCCCGTCTCAAGACGAAGATGAAACTGAGACAGAAAGTATCGCAGGCTCTAGTGCTCAACCTTCAAATGTTACTGAGATCAGCACTGGCGATAGCGATCGCGTCCGCTCCAGCCCGCTGGTCCGCAAGATCGCAAAAGAGAACAACGTCAACTTGACTCAGGTTCCCGGAACGGGAACGGGCGGGCGTATTACCAAAGAGGACATCCTCGGATTCATCCAGAAATATCCTGCAGGAGCACAGGCCCCGGCTCCAGCGCAGCGTCCGGCGGCTGCGGCGCCAAGCGCCCCACAAGCAGCGGCAGTCCCTGTTCCGTTGCTGCCCGCTCCCACTCTCGGCGAATTGGTGCCGATGACCAAGATGCGCTCGATCATCGCGCAGCGCATGGTTGAGTCCAAGCACACCAGCGCTCACGTCCACACGGTCTTCAAGGTGGACATGACGCGGATAGTGAAGATCCGCGAGCGCGAGCGCGCTAAATTTGAAACGCGCAATGGCGTAAAGCTTACCTACATGCCATTCATAGCACGCGCAGTGATTGCCGGTATCAAGCAGATGCCGATTATCAACTCGTCAGTGGAAGGCGATGGCATCCGCTATCACAAGAATGTGAACATCGGTATCGCGGTCGCGCTCGATTGGGGATTGATTGTGCCGGTAGTAAAGCAGGCGGAAGAGCGCAGCTTCGTCGGCCTGCAGCGCGCCATCAACGACCTCGCTGAGCGCGCCCGTGCCAAGAAACTCCTGCCAGACGAAGTTGTGGGCGGCACGTTTACGATTACCAATCCGGGAATCTTCGGTCCGCAGTTTGGGACTCCAATCATCATGCAGCCTCAAAGCGCGATTCTCGGTATGGGCGGACTGTTCAAAGAGCCGGTCGTAATTACAGATAAAGATGGAAACGATCTGATCGCAATTCGCTCCATCATTCGTCTCACCCTCGGCTACGACCACCGCATCATCGACGGCGCCGATGCCGACAAGTTCATGGTGGCGATTCGCAATTACCTCGAGAATTGGTCAGAGGATATTGGCTAGGGAACAATAGGAAGAGACGCAGCATGCTGCGTCTCTTCGTTGTTTAAGCCAGGAGTTTTGTCAGTCCGTCCTCGTCGATTACTGAGATTTTGAGTTCCTGCGCCTTGTCAAGCTTCGATCCCGCATCGCTTCCTGCAACGACGTAATCCGTCTTCTTGCTAACCGAGCCCGACACCTTCCCGCCCGCATCTTCGATCATCTTCTTCGCCTGATCTCGGCTGAGATTAGGCAAGGTGCCAGTTAGCACAAAGGTTTTTCCAGCCAGCTTTGTACCGCGCTGCTTCTTCTGACCTTCAAACTTCAGGCCAGCCTTGCGCAGACGCTCAACTAGCTCGCGGTTCCGCGGTTCCGAGAAGTATTCGGTGATTGCTTCGGCCACACGTGGTCCGACTTCATTCACCTGCTGAAGGTCATCGAAGCCGGCGTTCATGAATGAATCCATGCTGCCAAAGTGTTCAGCGAGCAACTCAGCGGTCCGCTCTCCGACGAACCGGATGCCGAGCCCGAGAATGACGCGCTCGAGCGGCAACTCCCTGGAGTTGTCGATCTCACGCAGCAAGTTCTGTGCAGATTTCTTCCCGATTCGCTCCAGCGATAGGAGCTTATCTTCCGTGAGCGAGTAGATGTCGGCGACGTCTTTCACGAGCTGTCGGTCGGCAAGTTGATTTACCAGAGACTCGCCCATGCCTTCGATGTTCATCACACCGCGCGAAGCGAAATGGAGCAAACTCTCGCGCAGCTTGGCCGGACACTTCGCATTCACACAGCGATGATCAGCCTCGCCCTCGGCGCGCACGACTTTTCCGCCACATTCTGGACAGTGCGTCGGAAACTCGAACGTGCGCTTGCCGCGGGGATGATCCTTGTCATCGATGACTTTGACGATCTTGGGGATCACGTCACCGCCGCGCTCCACTAAGACCCAGTCGCCAATCTTCACTCCGAGTCGATCAATCTCACCCTGGTTGTGCAGCGTGGCGCGTTTGACAGTCGTTCCACCAATGGGCACCGGACGCAACGCAGCGAGGGGAGTCAGTTTTCCGGTTCGTCCGACTTGTACCAGGATGTCTTCGATCTGTGTAACTCCTGAGCGCGCCGCGTACTTGTAGGCAATAGCCCATCGCGGAGCTTTGCCGGTAAAGCCAAGCTGCCGCCACAACTGCGTCGAATCCACCTTGACGACAATGCCGTCGATCTCGTAGGGCAGCTTCTCGCGCTGAGCTTCCATTTTGTTAACGAAATCCAGTATTTTGCCGAGATCGTTCGTTCGCAAACGATGTGGATTCACTTTGAATCCACATTTCTCAAGCGCGTCGAGAGACTCAAAGTGACTCGGGAGAAAAGTGCTGCCGTCCCGCAATAGGAAATAGGAGTAAAAGTCGAGCCGACGCTCAGCAACAGTGCTCGGATCGACCATGCGAATGCTTCCCGCGGCCGCGTTTCGCGGATTCGCGGCGCGCGAAAGTCCCTGCTGCTCGCGCTCTTCATTCATGCGCAGGAACGACTTGATCGGCATGATGACTTCGCCGCGCACTTCAAAATCCGGAGGAAGACCGGCTTCAGCGAGTTTTTTCTGATCAATCCGTAATGGAACGGTTGGCATGGTGCGGACATTCGTGGTTACGTCTTCACCAGTCGTGCCATCGCCACGCGTGAGCCCGCGAGTGAGTTGACCATCTTTATATGTAAGCGCCAGCGACATGCCGTCGAGCTTGAGTTCACAAACGAAGTCCACGCTCTTCTTACCTGTCAGCTCGTAGACCCGACGAGCCCAATCGCGAAACTCCTCCTCGTTGTGCGCGTTATCGAGCGACAGCATGGGGCTAGAGTGCTTAGCCTTAGGAAATCCGTCGCGTGGCTTACCGCCCACACGCTGAGTAGGCGAGTCAGGGGTAATCAGCTCAGGGTGCGCCGCTTCCAGGTTCTTGAGCTGCTGCATAAGAAGATCAAAGTCGGCATCGCTGATCTCCGGATCGTCGAGCACGTAATAACGGTGTTCGTGATGGCGAATCTGATCACGAAGGGCTTCAGTTTCACGTTCTAGAATGACAGCGGATTTAGCAGACATCATCGGAATGTCAGCAGGATATCAAGAGCATCCCGTTCGTTGTTTGTGCCTGGTGGTAACCTGAAAAACCCCAAAGCTGAACACGGAGGGCACGGAGGGATGCAAGAGGGCGCAGGGAGGGCGATTTCACTTTCGGAACATCAAATCATCAAAGCGGCGTTGAAGGTCCACTCTGAGTTGGGACCGGGATTGCTGGAAAGTGCCTAGCAGGCATGCCTCGCGTACGAGCTTCGAAAGGCGGGGCTTGAGGTCAAATCGGAGGTGGCCTTGCCGGTGATCTATGACAACGTCGCCCTGGACATCGGTTATAGGATCGATCTGCTAATCGAGAATGAAATTATCGTGGAGATAAAAGCAATCGAGAGGGTCGTACCTGTTCACAAAGCCCAATTGCTCTCTTATCTGCGGTTGAGTAAGAAAAGAGTAAAGAGTAGGGTTGTTGCTGAACTTCAACGTGCCTCACCTGCGCGAGGGAATTCATCGCGTCGTGAACGGTCCCAACCTAAGACTTCCTTCATGACCTCCGTGTCCTCCGTGTTCAATTTGTTTTACGCTTCGATGGCCACATGACACACTCGCCCGACGATCATCTCTGAAGGATCTGAGCCTTCTAGTGGCAGCACACTGATCGGATGTAGCTGGTTATGCGGACGGAGCACGAGGTGATCTCCGTCCCGCTCTACATATTTGATGGTGCATTGGCGATTCCGACGAACGGCATAGATATTGGTCTCATTACGCCGATAGGGCTGCAGCAGGTTGTAGTGACGATCGATCAATACGGTAGCGCCAGGCAAGAGGCGCGGATACATACTCGATGCCTCCTGGGCGTGTACTTTCATCAGCACAAAGCGCTGCCATTCTTCTCTGCCTTTGGCCGCGGCCGGACGCAGGCGTCGTAGAAATGATTTCTTGAATTTCAGAATGTCGCGCACATTGTCACGCGTGATGGTTGGAGCTGTGGCAGCGACCTCCGGCTCAGTGAGAACGACATTCTCGAAGTCGCCGTCGGAGGATGTGATGCTGCTGGCGCGCTTGTTGATCTCTTCCCGCTTCAGCAGGTCATAAACCGAAAGATTCTGCGCAGAGAGGATCCGATCCATTCCCTCCAGGCTCAGCGAGCGCTTACGGTTCAGAAAGTTGGAAATGTACGCCTGCTCGAATCCAGTCTGCTTGGCCAGGCCGAGCCCGGTGAGTTTTCTGGCTTTAATGCGCTCCCACAAGACGCGACGCAGCTCTTCCTGAAGCGCACTGGCGTTCATCCCGCGAATATATCATTGGGATATACCGTCGAGACAGTGATATGTCACGGCCGATACACGGCTTCGGCACGCCGCTGCGCAATCTCCAGCTCCGACTGCATCCGCGCGAGCGACGGCTCATGACTAGCATCGCCCGCACCCCTGATCGGACTGCGCACGTAGCAGTGAATGCGCGAGAACGGCTTGGGAAGTATGAACGCATCCCACGTTCGCAGAATCCAGGCTCGTTCCACGGCCACGTAGAAACAGAAGATAGGAGCGCCAGACACTCGTGCCAGATGAATCGGTCCCGGTTTGGCTACATACCGAGGACCTCGCGGGCCATCGATGGTGAACGCAACAAAAGCGCCGGTCTCCAACTCGCGCTGCAACTCCCGCAGCGACTGCACGGCGCCGCGGGAGCTCGATCCGCGGACAGCGCGGAATCCGAGGCGCTCGATAATCCGAGCAATGTATTCGCCGTCATAGCTCCGGCTGGTGAGCACGCGGATTCCCTTGTTCCGGAACAAGTGTGCAGCTGGGAAGACGCATCGATGCCAGAAGCAGTAGATCGCAGGACGCGTACGCGGCTCGTTGTCCGAACCAGGCTCGTAAGTGAATGAGGCACGCAGAGTGGGGCCAATCAATCGTATTGCCAGGTAGCCTGCCCACGAGATCAGCCATAGCGAGAGCCGTTGCTTGAAGGAAAACCGGGAAGGCCGAGTTTCTTCCGGAGGTGCGTTCTCGATGGTGTCCTCAACAGTAGCTGCCGGATTCCGGTCCACAGCAGTATTCTAGGAGGAGGACACAGCTACATCCTGCAGAAAACCAGGTCGATTGCAGATTTATTTCTCGACCGCTCCCACATCGAGTTTTCTGCGGTATGTAGCGCACACGAAACCTCAAGGACGCCGCCCTTTGCTCGCTCAACTGCGCAGCTTTCCCAACCTGCTCACTTTACTCCGACTCAGCTTCATTCCCTTTATAGTGAGCTCGATCCTCGAGGGCCGCTACGAGGTAGCGCTCATCCTGTTCATCCTCGCCGGCATCAGCGACGCCCTCGACGGCGTTCTGGCCCGTACCCTTGGCCAGCGCACCAAGCTGGGAGAGTACCTCGATCCCATCGCGGACAAGCTGCTACTCAGCACTCTATTTCTGGTTCTTTCAGCGACCCACCGCATCCCGTGGCGCGTGACCGTCATCGTCTTCGGGCGGGACATCATTATCTTGATCGTGTGCACACTGGTCTATGCCACGACACCGTTGCGCGACTTTAGCCCCAGCATCTTCGGGAAAGCCAACACCGTTGTCCAGATCGTTGCCCTGGGAGCCACCATCCTGGTGGAAGTGAAATCGTGGTTGTGGGTGGAAGTGGTAAAGCGAGTAGGACTTTGGACGGTATTCGCGCTCACGATTGTGTCAGCGCTCCACTATGTCTTCCTGCTGGCCCTGCGGTTGCGCACAGTGACGCATAACGAGAAGGCTGCCAAGACGACTTAACCTAAAAGAGCTCTCATTGCAAAATCGAATTCCCTGTCCACTCGCTGCTAGCGCTCATTCAGGGAACATAACAGTGAAAATAGCAGCGAATCTACCAGGGATTTCTTTTTCCAACCGCAAACCCGCATGAATAGCGGGGAACTCGAAACGACCAGGGAAATTGCAGGGAATTAGCAGGGAATTTATCCAGCGCGATTCCCATACCTGCGTCTCTCCCACCCTGCCGATAGGCAACCATTTCTGTCGACGAAAGCCTGACTACCGCTTCTCTTCTTCAGCCTGAGACAACCAGCCCTGTTTCGAAGCTAGCCCAAGACCATCCGCAAGGCAACCGAATTCCTCGCACCACGGCCTGTGCCACCCGGCATGGCCACGGACTAGCGTTGATTGAATCGGCTAGACTCTAGCGATGCACGCCGCGGCGTTGGTGATTGGCATTGCAATGCTCGTTCTCGTCCTGCTGGACGCGTTCGAGACCATCGTGCTGCCTCGGCGGGTGACGCGCCCATTCCGCCTGACGACTCTCTTCTATCGCCTCACCTGGAGGCCATGGCGGCTGCTGGCCAGGGCGATGCCTCCCGGACGGCGGCGCGAAACGTTTCTCAGCTTCTTCGGACCACTCTCGCTGCTCATGCTATTGGCAACGTGGGCCGTGAGCCTCACGCTCGGATTCGGTTTGCTGCAATGGGGAATGGGAGCGCACGAGACCGTCACCGGCCGCGAAATAACTACGTTTTGGGACGTTCTCTATATGAGTGGCTCCACGTTCTTCACGCTCGGGCTGGGAGACGTCTTGCCGAAGACCGCAGGGGCCAAGTTTTTCACCATCGTCGAATGCGCGCTCGGCATTGGCTTCTTAGGTCTCATCATCGGCTACCTGCCGGTAATCTATCAGTCGTTCTCAGAACGGGAACGGACGATTGCCTTCCTCGATTCCCGGGCCGGTTCACCTCCCACGGCATTCGAGGTTCTGCGGCGAGCGGCCCGGACCAACAACGTGCAGGAAGTAGTCTCGATACTGCAACAGTTTGAAAGCTGGGCGGCCGACATCCTCGAGAGCCATATCTCGTATCCCGTGCTATGCATGTACCGTTCGCAGCACGACAACCAATCATGGCTGTCCGCGCTGACGACAATCCTCGATCTAAGCGCTCTAGTGATGGTGGGAGTCGATGGAATTCCGCCCGCACAGGCGCGACTCACTTTTGCCATGGCGCGGCACACCGTGGTCGACCTGACCCAGATCTTCAATACTCCACCCATTCTCGACGGCAAGAATAACGACCGGCTGCCGCCCGAGAAACTCGCCGCGTTTCGCAAAGCTCTGCGAGACCAAGGGGTAGCGCTACGAGACGACGCAGAAGCCACCGAGAAATTGACGCGTCTGCGAGCGTTGTATGAGCCACACGCCCGAGCTCTGGCGAAGTTTTTTGTTCTCACCCTTCCGCCATTTCGCGCGGAGAAGGAGCGCAAGGATAACTGGCAGACCAGTGCGTGGAAGAAGATTGAAGGCTCAAACACGCTGATGATCACCGAGGAACACTTTTAACTGCTTCGGCGATTTCATCTGGTGTCTCAGTTTGGAGATTTGCAGCATGGCAAAACTTGTCTACGGATTGATGCAGTCCCTCGATGGCTACGTCGACCACATGAAGCTTGGGCCGCCTGTGCCCGCGGTCTCCCGTCACTTCCTCGAGGAGATGCGTGGCCTGACGGGCCTCATCTACGGACGCCGCACTTACGAGATCATGCGTTATTGGGACGAAGATCTTCCAGATTGGGACGCGGAGGACCGCGACTTCGCGGTGGTGTGGCGGAGCCAGCCGAAGTGGGTCATGTCGCATTCCCTCAAGTCCGTTGGCCCCAACGCCACGCTGATCGCGGGTGACTTCGAGAAGATGATACGCAGGCTGAAGGCTGAGCTGGCTGGCGAGATTCACGTTGCCGGACCAGTCTTGGCGCAAAGCCTGAGCGAGGCTAGTCTTATCGATGAGTATCGACTCTACCTCCGCCCCGTGGTGCTTGGCGGTGGCCAGCCATTCTTCGCCGGCCCCCGTCCGCCACTCCACCTGGTGGCCAGCGATTTAATCGCGGATGACGAGATTCGGTTGTCGTACGTTCCTGCTTAATCGCGCGGCTCGCCCGGCGGACTGCGCTCAGAGATTCAGACTAAGACCCTACCAGGAGAGAACGGGATCGGCCTGAAAATTCAAACTGAGACACTACCCGATTTCGGTTCTATTTACGTGTTGCCTTGGCCTTCGCCTTGAGGGGTTAGGAGATAGCGGCCGCGAAAGTTGCACCCCCCGTTCTCTAGGCGCGGGAAAAGTCAAAACGGGACTATCCCGTCGAACTTTGATAAATGCGCGGACTGGAAAGAGGAGACCTCACCTCACAAGCCAGATTCTGATTGTCAGGGCCATTCGAGAACCCGCCGTCCAGAGACTCATCCTGCAACTTTGGAAAACTCTAGCCTTTGAGTGCAATCGCGGTTATCAACAGTTCTACTTAAGAATTGGCTAGTACGTCGGTAACTACCGGCCTGATGCAAACCGAAGTACCATCTTGCCAAATCGTCCGAGAGGATAGTCTTATGCAGCGAGTTGCTCTAAAAAGCTTGGGCATTGTTCTTCTGATCGGCAGCACCTGTTACGGGCAGTCGTTAGCCGATGCCGCGCGCGCGAACCGTAAACAAAAAGCTCGGGAGGGGGCCACAGTCACGAAGGTCATCAGCGACGATGACCTCGCTGCAACTACCGATGTCACCGTTCACTTGGTTCCCGGGGTAACTTCCACCGGAAGCGGGACGCTGCTTGCACCGGGAATGTGGAAACACGGTTATTCCATTACCAACCTGGATGCAACACGGTTTTCCAACGGTGGGGTTCTCCACATCGAGATCGAATTAGGGGACGGACCAGCAGAAGCATCCTTTGATCTCTACTCGGAAGGCGCACATCTGCCATCCGGAGGATTTCCGAACCCGTTAGCCAACGCTCACGATGTACCAAGTGGGTCTACCGCCAAGATTGATTATCGTTTCGATCATGGAACCGTGTTCCAGTTCTGCGCTGAGGGGAGCTGGCATGCGAAAGCTGGCGACCGGAACACCTATAACTTTACGGTGAAGGTAGGCAGTCGATAGGTTCGCAGAAAAACGCTGAATTGCATGGTCACCCACAACAACTGCCGAGCAGAAGAGGGGGTGCAACTTTCGCGGCCGCAATCTCCTAACCCGCCTTCGCCTTGAGGCGAGATTGGATTCTCAATTGAGCCCCGCGGGGGCGACACATCTGGAACGTGCCGCCCTTACAGGGCTCTGATTCTCGACGTACAGCCCGGCATGGGATGCCGGGCTCATTTCGAATCGTGCCGCGAAACTCGGCACGAACCACGAGTGCGATCGCTATTTCAGTTCTACTTATGTGTTGCCTTGGCCTTCGCCTTGAGCCGTACCTGGCCGTCTTCAACTTCAACGGCATACTCGACCGTTGAGGTGCCGTACTCCTTGCGAAGCTGCTCGGTCTTTTTCTTAACGAACTGCTGGAATGATTCGAAGGTTCCGGCTGGGCCTTTCGCCTTGTGCTCTTTTCGCGCTGCGGCCATTGCGTCGTAGAGAGCCTTCACTTTGTTCACTTCGGCGTCCACGTCCGAACAGGCAATCCGGAAAGGCTCCGGTTTGCTGATGTCGATGGCCTCAGGAGCTTCATCCTCAAACTCACGAACACCCTGAATGGCCAGCAAGGCATCCTGGGGACGGCGATAGCCCTCTTCCTTGATCCTAAGTTTTTGTTGCCATAGAGAGTTATAGACGGCGAACTTCTGCTGGACGCTGCTGAATTTGAAACGCTGTCCGTAGGAGAGGCGGCGGCCGTCGCTATACTTTTTCAGGAGTGACTGGACGCGCCACTCCAGATCGGTAGGCGGTTTTTTGGCCCCACCGCCGAAGAATATGTCGTACTCGATTTTCAGCCGGCGGACGCCGTCCTCGAGTTGATTGAGTTCTTCGTCGATCGTCAAAATCGCACCCGAGGCCCCGTAAATAGCCGCTTGGAGCGGACTATAGCACAGGAAATCCTCCCTATCCGGCGCCTTCGGAACCTTCGTAATCCCCTTCGAGCAGCTCTCGACATAGCACTTCCGGAGCCTCCCACCCTAGTTACTCTTTGTGCATCTAACGCATAGCGTATGTCCGAATCCAACCTGCCCAAGATCCGGATCGTCCTCGCCGACGACCATGCTATTTTGCGGGAATCGTTGTCGTTGCTGCTCTCAACTCAGAACGATTTTGAGGTGGAAGGCTCAGCGTCGAATGGGCAAGAGGCGCTCGAGATGGTGCAGCGGTACCATCCCGACGTGCTCGTGCTCGACCTCTTCATGCCCGACTTTGATGGTTTCGAAGTGCTGCGTACCTTGGACCGCTCAGGCAATCGCGTGGCGACCGTGGTACTCACCGCCTCAGAGTCAGACACTGACTATGCCCAGGTGGTACGGCTAGGCGCGCGTGGGCTCGTTATGAAAGGCGATGGCCCGCAAAGCCTGTTTGAAGCGATCCGCCTTGTTGGTTCCGGCGAACTGGCGTTCTCCGACGAGCTGGCGCATCAGGTGGTGAGCACTCTGGCAAACGACAAGCGTGAGACTCACGCTGCTCCCCAGGCTTCGTTGCATCGGCTTTCAGACCGCGAGCGGCAAATCGCCTATTCCGTCGCGCGCGGAATGAAGAACCGTGATATCGCGAGCCAACTGACCATCAGCGAAAACACGGTTAAGCGACATCTGCAGAGTATTTTTGGGAAGACCGGTGCGAGAGACCGCCTCGAGCTTGCAGTTCTTGCCCTGAACGACGCGAGCAAGGCTGCGTAGATTAGATCTTACTTGCGGGCACACACCAGTCAGAGTGCCCGTCAGTTTTCCGTAATCAAACGCGCCCTTCGCGGAGAGAAATATCGGCGTCAACCTCTGGGAAAACCCACGTTGGTTGCTGATAGTTTTCTGACTCGCGACGTGGGAATTCCAGCACTTGTCCTTCCTCAGTCGATGACGACGCCCTGGGTTTGGGCTTGAAACTATCCGGAATATAAAACTGAATCACACGGGCCATAGCTCCGCCTCTCTACTGCTGTCAAAGCTTGCTGGCCAACGTTGATTCTTACTCCAGCCCAATCGCTTGCAGCTGTTGAAACTGACTTTTAGATGCCACCCTATCCGGAATGATTCAGAGGGAACGATTCAAACTTCCGATGGGAACGATAACTCGGGACGAACCTACGACGACTTATGCACTGTCATCCTGAGCCCGCCACGGCGGGCTCAGGATGACAGTCGCTCCGCGCTTGCCCTTCTTGTCCCACACGTATACAACTCCGTAAGCCAACTCAGGAGAGGGCAGCATGCGCAAGCTCATCGTCGCTGTGGCTGTGTTGTTTGTTCCAATCGTTTCGTTCGCTCAGCAGGATTTCAGTAAAGTTGAAATCAAAGTGCAGAAGATTGCCGGCCACGTTTACATGTTGCAGGGAGCCGGTGGAAACATCGGCGTGTCAGCAGGCGACGACGGCATCGTTATCGTCGACGATCAATACGCTCCGCTTGCACCCAAGATCCAAGCCGCGCTCAAGGGCATCGCCGACAAGCCGCTCCGCTTCGTGCTAAACACACATTGGCATGGCGATCACACCGGCGGAAACCCAGTCTTTTCGCAGCAAGCGCCCATCATCGCGCAGGAGAACGTGCGCAAGCGGCTTGCGGCAGGCCGTAAAGGTCCTGGCCCGGAAGTCCCTCCGCAACCCGCGAACGTGCTGCCCGTGATCACCTTTGAAGACAAGGTCTCCGTTCACGTGAATGGCGAAGATATCCAGGCGATTCATTTCCCAAAAGGACACACAGACGGCGACAGCGTGATCTTCTTTCCGCAGTCGAATGTCCTGCACATGGGCGACGATTTCGTAACCTACGGCTTCCCTTACGTTGACCTGAACAGCGGTGGTACTGTGCGCGGATTAATTGACGCTTTGAAGAAGGTAGTCACCCTAGTTCCCCAGGACGTGAAGGTTATTCCCGGACACGGCGATCTCTCCACACTCGACGATGTGCGCGCGTTCACGAAGATGGTCGAAGAAACGTTCAACCTGGTCTCAGCGCAAGTAGGCCAGGGCAAATCTGCGGATGACATCAAGAAGGCAAACGTGCTCGCGGCGTACAGCAAGTACTCCGGCAGCTTCGTAAACTCTGACCGTTGGATCGATACCATCTACACTGAGTTGAAAGGCACTGCGAAGTAGTAGCAGTGTGAGTGGATTTCTGAGATGGCTCCTGGCTATAGTGTTCATCGCGGTACTGGCCCCGGCTTGAAGTTTTCAGTCCCAGTAGCGATTCATGTCACTTGAACGGCTGATGAATGCCCGACCACCTACGAAATTGGCTCGGTTGTGCGCGAGTGACCAACCGCAACAGCAAAACCAAAAACTTACGCAGATAAACGCGGATATTAGAGATTCACGCAGATCTTTGAGATGGGTACAGCCACACAAATCTGCGTGAATCCCTGAGATCTGTGGGCATCTGCGTGAGCCGTTGACTTTGGTTCGCGCTCACTTCCCCAGGCCGCGGTGTGAGTGGATTTCTGAGACTGTCATCCTGAGTTCGCCGCGGCGGGCTCAGAATGACAGTGTTGTGGCCATGAATCAGGACATCGAACTTCGACATCTGCGCTATTTCGTCGCAGTCGGCGAGGAGTTGCACTTTGGACGCGCCGCGAATCGTCTGCATCTGGCGCAGCCTCCACTCTCGCAGCAGATTCGCAAGCTTGAAGAGATCGTCGGCTACGCGCTGTTCACGCGAACCTCTCGCGCAGTAAAGCTCACGAGCGCCGGCGAAATCTTTCTTGAGCGCGCGCGCCGCACGCTGCGAAAAGTCCAGGAGGATCTGGAAGAGGCGCGGAGCATTGGCCGCGGCGAAGTCGGCTTTCTACGCGTCGGCTTCATCGGATCGAGCATGCTGACCGCACTGCCTGGAATGCTCGGACGATATCGGCATCAATACCCCAAAGTGAACCTGCAGCTGAGCGAGTTCCATACCTCCGGCATCATTCAGCAACTGCTCGATGGCGCAATGGATGTTGGCGTCATGCGTGACAGTGGCCCCACTGACGGACTCGTGGTCGAACCGCTTTTTTCCGAATCGTTCGTGTGGGTAGTGCCCAGTCGCCACCCGTTGGCAAAGCGCAAGACGCTGAACGGCGCGGAGCTGCGCGATGAGCCCTTCGTCATGCCGCCGGTAATCGCAAGCCGCCGCGCTTATGACAGGTTAGTTTCACTTTGCGAAGAATCTGGATTTCGCCCGCAAGTTGTACAAGTGGCGCCTCAGTGGCTAACGATCCTTCGCCTCGTAGGAGCAGGCATTGGCGTGTCTGTGGCGCCTGCCTGCGTGCAGCGAATCGCCACTCCAGATGTGGTCTTCCGAAGCGTGCGAGGAACCAAAACCCGAAGCGATATCGAACTTGCCTACCGCAAAGGTGAGGATCGCGCGATTGTTAAGACATTTTGTGATCTGGCTAGAAGCCTGCTCTCTGATAAAGGGAAATAATGTTAGCTGTGCCCGAATTCTTTCCCGGTGCTTCACTTGCGCGTCAGAGTGGTCAGTACCGTCCGCGGTAGCGGATGGGTGAGTCGCTAGTAGTGGATGAGAGCCGGAACCCATTCGCTACCGCGAACGGTACTGACCCGGTGTACTGACCCGGACGGGTGGCCCAGCCTTTCCCGTTTTGGGTTTTATATCCGACTTCCATCAGCTGGGTGCCCCGTTCTCGCGTGCTGTTCGCGAGGGCGGGGGTTAGAGGAACCGGGTCATTCCGGTTTTGGCTTCTTCTTTGTTTGGAAAGCTCTCAGTTCGTCGATTGTCATGACACTCGGCTCTCGATGCGCGGCATTATAGCGGTAGTGATTACTTTGTGGAACGTGTATTAGGTCGTGTTGGACGAAGGCAAGAGTCAAAGCCGGAGTTGCCCGCATTCTCTTACCCAGCCCTCGCAAACAGCGCGCGAGAACGGGGCACCCTTTACATGGGAGCGCACGACAAACAGCCAAAACGGGAACAGGGCGGGCCACCCGTCAATGATGAAAACAGGAGTGCATGGGACTCGGCACAAGACGATCCGCCACAAACAGCGGGTTTACGTCGAAGGCGACGTTCACACCAACACCGTTGAATCCGCATTCTCTCTGCTCAAGAGAGGCATCATTGGCACGTGGCATCGGATTAGCGCAAAGCATCTTGAAGCCTATCTGAACGAAATGTGCTTCCGGTTTAACAATCGCAAGAACCCTTTTCTCTTCCGGGATACGCTTCTAAAAATGATCGAATCGGAGAACATGGAATACAAGGAACTGACCGCTAACACGGCTGCCTAATGCCGCCTTTTGGATTCTCTCTTCAATAGCTTTAATGAGGTGTTCACATTGGGCAGCTTCTGATCTGCGCCGCCTTCGTCCGTCCACTCTCGCACAAGCACGGGAATCGAGGCGGTGCCGTTCTTATCAATCTTGAATCGCTTCGTTACGCCAAGACGCACCGCCCACGTACCAGGGAACTTTTTTGATTCCCTGAAGTCAAGCGTTTCATCTACAGTTCCATTCTGAGCGGAGATCATTAGCCAGTAGTGATCTATGCCGTTGTCGCCTAATTGTGGTGTGATCGTTATCGGGATCATCGCCATATCGTGAGGCGCAATAGTACCAATCGTGTAACGGTTGAAGAATTCACTACCCCAATTAGGGTCATTGGTGCGCGAGAACCCTATTGTTACTCCGGTAAGCACTTCATTGCCGCGATTCCAAACGACAAGACCAATTGGGCCTTTCCCAGCAGCTTCCACTTGCGGTCTAACGAAAGCGAACGACTCGCCCCCTGTTATATTTTCCAGGTTCTTTTTTGTAAGCGTTGAAACGGACTCGGTCTTATCTAGAACGGTCTTAGTTTGCTCCATCGTGGCCGCAAACTGACTTCGGCTATTATCAATTGACGCCTGAAGCCCTGATGCGATTGTTCTGAAATTTTCCTCTTCTCGTTTTCTCACTTCTGCTTGTTCGCTGGCAGCGACCTCTCTGTCATGTCGGATCGCACGAATTTCAATCACGCAGAGCGCACAGGCAACCACAATCCATATAACCTCTTCGGTGCGGGTAAAATGCTCTGCTCTGATGGCCATGATTACCGCCGCAAGGCCAAGTATGGTCACCGCTAATCCTGGTTCCGGCTGTTTGCAAAGCCAGTAGGCGAATAGAATCACGAATGGGGCTTGCCAGACAGCTCCTGCCAGCGTGTATCGTGGTTTCTTGCCTTCTTCCATATATCAACCTCTCCGCTAAGTGTGTCGCTCGACCACCACCTTGCGTCAAGGTTATTATCCTGGCGAAAGTTGTGGTGGATTCGTGTCAGGGCATCGACTTTGGTCGTGCCGGAATGATGCGAAAAGATTTCCTTCCGCTCTGCCGAAGGCCAGCGCAGCGAAGCGGAGCTCCTCAGAAAGAGAAGGTTTTTCTTTTGTCGCTTCGACCCTTCGGCTTCGCTCAGGGTCTACGCTCCGGCCTGCGGCAGCATGGAATGGGAGGTGCCACTTTCATTCCGGCACAACTAAAGTCGATGCCCTGACACGAGGCGGAAATCAAAACGAAATTGCCCGCAGATTGGGAAAAAGCTCTTAATCGGTAGTGGGCTAATTGCGTGTTGATAAATAAAACTCGGGGCTTTCGCATTTCACTCCAAACCTATTTCTTCTTGTCCTGCGACTTGTTGTGCGCTTCTACCAAGCGCTGGCCAAATCCTTTGTGTCCTGTACGCGGCGTCAGGTTCTCTCGCGCGCGAGCAAATTGGTTCGCGAGACTATTAGGGGCTCCGTAGCTAATCGTCCCCACCCATCTATAGCCGTCACCCACCTTTTCAGCGACATTTTCAGGCGACTTCGCAAGACGCTTGAGAACTGTGTGAATCGCGGAGAGCGCATTGGAATACTCGCCAAGAGGGAAGTTTGCGGTAGCGAGCAAATTGCGAACCTCAACCGGAGTCCAAGTTTTCCTCGGATCACTGCGGAGAATGCCGCGAATCGCATCAGTCAAACCGGAAGGACCGAGAATAGCTTGGGCTTCGGCCACTTCTTCCAAGGCTTCACCCGGGTCGTTCAGCATACCCGCCAGCGACGTGATGACACCCTGTACTTGAGAAATCCTGGCGTTTATTTTGTCCCGTTCTTGTGCCAGATCGAACAACTCGCGCTTCGCTTCTTTGAGCGCCGTTTTATAGGAGTCCGCTGTCATGCCTGATACCTCAGCAAGCGTTACACTAATATTTTGCACATGTGTAAGTATAAAGTCAAGACGAAAGTGCAAACCAAATCGAAGAATGTGCGGCAGTTGGAATGGGGCTATCTCTGATGCGAAGCAGAAGATCGCCGAGATAGAGTCAGCAATTGAGGTTTTTGAGGATTGCAAACGACGGGGCGAGCCTTGGCCGGGAAGCCCCCAAGCAGTCACACTGCAGGAATCGTCGTCAACACAGAATTAGCCCAGTACCTCTTAATCCGACCACTGCCGAAAACGCACGAGAATACTCTCAACCATAGTGGCTTCCAAAGTAGTTCCATCGCGTTTGAAAGTGAGCACATCCACGTGCAGATCGCCTTGTGTGCTGGACTCGCGCTTTGCGGGCTCGCCGAAGAGGCGTACGAGTTCCGCCTCCGTCATTCCTTTTCGGAGCCCATAAGGAGAGGCATTATCGTCCGACGAAACAATAGGCGGAGGGGGAGGGGGAGCCGGACGTTCCGCCGCATTGAAGTCGAGCCAGTTCTTCAGCGCCGACTTCACGTAGTCAGGATTGAGAGCACGCGCGGGCACTCCGCCGTTAAACACGAGGTCAATGCGCGCCACAGCATTTGCTGTCCGTTGGCGGTCGTCGCTCCCATTCGACAGTTGCGCAAGCGCAGCTTTGAGCCGCGCGTCCTCCCTCTGACGCTGCTTGCGAAGAGCATCCAGCTCTTGCTGCATCTGTGCTTGCCGCTCCGGATCCGTCTCGCGTTCGGCATCACGCTCAAGGCTTCGCTCGCGGGAACTCTTCTCGACGGCAACAGATGCAGCGGGCGATCCATCGTCCGCCCCTGCTGCAACAGTGCTTCCGAGCTGCAATTCAATGCTCCTGTCGTTGACCTTCAGACTGGTCAGCGGAACTGACTGATTGCGCCGGAACGCGACGCCGAGCTGTTTGATTCGTCTGCCATAGTCGGCGTAATTGGTGGGCGAGGCCGAGTCCGGATAAATCTCGATTGCGCTTTTGCCTGCAGGTAGATCCTGCTTCACAACCACCGTTCGGCCTTCAAAGTACTCGCGCAAGTCGGCTTCGGACTGAGCGCACACATTGGCGGAAACGCAAGAAAGTAACGTACCTACAAGTAAGAATTGCCGCATACGTTTTCTGAAACGAGAGGCGCAGAGTGATTCTATCGCGACTGTGAAGAGTGGGCGTCTCGATCTGCTTCACCTGCAGGGATGCCCTCGCGATCTATCGCGAGCTCAGGTCAAAGGGCGTCGAAGCGCAACGGCCATTCGTCGGCAACGCCATGTGGGTTACATCCGTATCAGACCCGGATGGCTACAAGTTGGTCTTTGAAAGCCTAACCGACGCACCAGAAGAATCGGAATACTCGGAAGCCTTGTGAAGGGTGAGCGGTGAAGAAAGCAACTGCAAAGACTCACGCAGATCAACGCAGATTCTAGGGATTCACATAGATAGGCAAGGGGATCTGTGAACCTCTGTGTCCCGTCGGTGAATCCTGTGGTTCACGAGTGCAGGTCGGTAGAGGGTCTCCAAGGTACAGTTCCCGTCACAATCCCAAGAAAATCCGCGTCAATCTGCTAAATCTGCGTTGATCTGCGTGAGTTTTTGGTTTTGGCCTCAGATTACAAACCGCCCAACAGTACGTCCATAAAAAGTCGCTAACCCTGGGCTGCGGGGAGAGTCTCTCCTTTGCTGGATAGGAACCCGTATCTCAAGCGAACACGCCACGGCTTCGTAAGCGCCGGCGGCCTTCATTTGCGCCCCAAAAACCTTATTCTCGCTGTAAAGGCCCGCCCGCGAAAACCGCCATACGTCGCGTAGTCGGGAGAATCGACGTTATTCCTCACAAACGCTGGGTTCTGGCGATCCGTTACATTCTCGGCGACTCCGCGTAGTGCCAAAGCGTATCCACGAAAACTGAAGCGCCATTCGAGTCCCGGATTCGCCGAAAAGTAGGCCGGAATGCGGTGGGAGTAGGGCAGACCGACGATCTGCTGACTCTGGTTTACTGCTGTCCAGGGAAATCCCGTGTGATAGTCGAGCGAGTAAACGAGGTCGACTCGCTTAAATGGCGTGGGAAACCATCCCCAGCTGATGACACGGTTCGGTACGTCCCAGGGCAGGGGCCCACCCATCTGAGTGCTGAAGATTGGATTGTTGAGCGAATAATTCACCACCGCATTGGAATGCGCATACGAATGCGTATATGCGGTGTAAAAGTTGTAGTCGCCGTGGAAGTGCTTGCGGCCGCTGATCTGTACCGAACGATAGCGATCCCGGCGATCATTGGTCAGAACGTAGTTGCCCGACAGGTCCGACGCAGTGTTGAGGTTGTGAAACACGAAGCCATCAGTACCGCGCTTCTGCAGATACTCGAAGGCGCCGTAGATGCCGGCCGGAAACTTTTGTTCGATGGCCGCGCTCCAATTTAAGAATCGCGGCTCGCGCAGCGAGCTTTGATCTACCGCGAAGCTCGTCACCAATGGAGGCCCGATCAGGGTGGTTCCGAGTGCGTCGTAATAGTAGTCCAATCGCGGTCCGGTCATGGCCCGAGCCAGATAATCCAGGTGCGTGCGTTCGTGGTAAATCCCCACACCCGCGGAGACCTTGGTATTGTGTCCCCTCCCGAGCACATAAGTGCCTGCGATACGAGGTGAAAACAACGGACGACGCAGGATCTCGTCCCAATCGAAACGAACTCCGGGTTGCACCAGCACTCGCTCAAGAGGCGACCAGCGGTCCTCGATATAGGATCCGATCTCCAGATTGTTGCGATCCAGCGAGGTGACGGGCGGCAGCACACTGCGGCGATACAGGGTGCCATCAGCCCGGAGCAGCAGAAACGGTTGATCCTGATATTGCTGGGTGAAGTTAATCTGAGCGATTTGGGCGCCGAATTTTACTTCATGACGCCCAGCTACCGTGAACGGATTCAGAAACAGGTTCGCGATTCCCTGTGCACGGCGCGAGGTGCCGTGAAATTTTTCGAAGTAGTTCCCCAGGTTGCCGTTCGGAGTGATCACAAACGCATTCGGCCCCTGCGGATGGTACTCATCGCGGAAGAAGTTCCACCCAAATCCAGTTTCAAGCAGCGCTCCCCGGGAGAAATAGTGCAGTTCCTTTACGGTGCCGAGGTAGGAGTTGAAGTCGCGCCTCACGGTCGCTGAGGTAGGCGTTGTGAGCGAGAGCCCCTGGCGATCCTCGTCTTGCACGTTGTTCAGAAAACTAAAATTGACAATGTCGGTCGGGCGAAGATTGACTTGTACCTTAGCGAGGTTGCTGCCGCGTAGGAACGGATCGTGGTCGGAACCTTCGGGCAGATCCTTGAACACGTAGTTGGCGTACTCAGCGTCGGCGGAGTCGAAGAACCAGATCTTGCCTTTCTTGATCGGTCCAGACACGGTCGCACGCGGGACCCACTTGTCGAAGCTGAAGCCCTTGCCGTTCTTGTTCTGCCATGTAGGAATGAAATTGGTGGCGTCGAAGCGCAAGTGATCGTCACCCATTCCGGTGTTGAAGTTAATGATTCCGCCCGACTCCTTCCCGAACTGGGTCGATACCCGCGTGCTCTCCACGCTAACTTCACGGACGGCATCGGCACTGAATCGCATGGAAAGGCTGCCACTTACGGGCGCGGTAATGTCGAAGCCATCGAGCACGTCGGTGGTTTCGTAAGTGTCGGCTCCGGCAACGTGAACTTGCCCAGTCGAGTCTTGCACTACTTGCGGCAGAAACGGCAAGAGATTGCGAATGTCGCGCGACGTCGGATAGGGAATGTTGATGATCTCCGGAGTGCCAAGAGTCTTGGTGTCGGCGGTCTTGGCTGGATCGATCTCCTGGACTGAAGCGGTTACATTGACCGTTTCCTTCAGCTCCTGTACATGGGGAATATCGATTTCGAGCGTTTGTGCTCCAGTGATTCTCAAGTCCTGCTTGGTGATTGGATAAAAGTTCTTTTTTTCTACCCTTAAGGTAAATACGTCATCCGAATTGAGATTGAGAAACCTTCCCCGGCCAGCGGCGTCGGTTTGGGCACGCAGTATTTCGGCGCTCTGTGTGTCGGTCATAGACACCAAAGCATCCGGAACAACCACATTGTTTTCGTCCGTAACAACAATTGTCAGCGAGGTTCCCGGATGCTTCGTCGGAGCCACTGGGATCGAAGGATGCGGGGTTTGCGCCGGCAGCGATGGCGCAAGCAGTGCAAGGCACAAAAACGGTCGCAATGCGATCCGCATTCGCAATTGTGGGTTGCTGTTTGTGAGCTGCACCTTGTACATATTCGCAGAACCACAATCAGGATGCCGTGACATTTCCGAATACGCCGACTTTTCCGCGTCACCGAGGTAACCTGCCATTTCGTCCTCTGCTTCAGAGCGTGCGCGGGTCTAGCCGCCATCTTCACGCTTGCAACTTGTTGGGTTCTGTAGCAGAATTTTGGCCGCTTCGAGCTGCTTGATTCTGTTCACTTTCTCACGGCAGCCCGGGCCTTGGCACCGCGCGTTTGGTTTTAAGATAAGAGGCTCGGTGCAATTCGCACGAGCTCACAGGCCCCGAACGTCGGCCCTGATTTAGCTCGCCACTGGCGAGCATGTTCGCAGTTTGGAGAAGCCAGGCGAATCTTGATTCGCTAAGTTGGCTTCGTCCTTTCGGGCACCCTTTAGGCCCGGTCTCAGGCCCTGATTACAGAATTACATCAGCCTCCGGTACGCCGGATAGCTGGGATTGGCGCGGTTCGTTGAGGCCCCATGGACACCTCTTCCCACGACGTCTTACTCGTTGGTGGTGGCGGCGCAGGTCTGCGCGCGGCAATCGCCGTTGCTGAGACCAATCCGAACCTACGCATCGCGGTTATCTCCAAGGTATATCCCATGCGGAGCCATACGGTTGCCGCCGAGGGTGGCGCCGCAGGCGTGGCCAAAGCCGACGACTCTCTCGACGAACATTGCTATGACACCATCTCAGGCGGTGACTGGCTCTGCGATCAGGATGCGGTTGAGGCTTTTGTCAGGGAAGCTCCGCAGGAGCTTTTGCGTCTCGAACATTGGGGATGTCCGTGGAGTCGCGAGCCCGATGGTCATATCGCGGTACGCGCGTTTGGCGGAATGAAGAACAAGCGCACGTGGTTCGCTGCCGACAAGACCGGCTTCCACATGCTGCACACGCTGTTTCAGACCACGCTGAAGTACGACGAAATCCATCGCTACGACGAATGGTTCGTCACGAAATTGCTCGTCGACGATGGCCGCGTGCAAGGCGTAGTCGCAATCGAATTGATGTCGGGCCGCATTCAGGCGATCACGGCAAAAGCGGTGATCATGTGCACGGGCGGCTGTGGCCGCGTCTTCCCGTACACAACTAATGCAGCGATCAAGACGGGCGACGGCATGGCTCTCGTCTATCGCGCGGGTGGGCCACTGAAGGACATGGAGTTTGTGCAGTATCACCCTACAGGACTTCCCTTTACGGGAATCCTCATCACTGAAGCCGCGCGCGCTGAGGGCGGATACCTGATCAACAAGGACGGATACCGCTATCTTCAGGACTACAACCTGGGCAAGCCTGAGCCCAAACCGGTACTGCGCTCGATGGAGCTCGGCCCTCGCGATCGTCTGTCGCAGGCCTTCGTCAAGGAATTCGATAAAGGACGCACCATCGATGGGCCATATGGGCCTGTCGTGCATCTTGACCTGCGCCATCTGGGCGCGAAGCTGATCAATCAGAAGCTGCCGTTCGTGCGTGAGCTGTGCTTGAAGTATGAGGGGCTCGATCCGGTAACGCAGCTCATTCCCGTGCGTCCAGTAGTGCACTACATGATGGGCGGCATTTCTACGGACATAGACGGAGTAACTCCGCTCCGAGGCCTATTCGCCGCAGGCGAGTGCGCATGTGTGAGCATCAACGGAGCCAATCGGCTTGGCTCGAACTCGCTGCCCGAGATTCTGGTCTTTGGCGCACGCGCCGGAAAAGTAGCTGCCGAGTATGCCTCTGGTGTTCCCGACACGGTAAGCCTGCCGATTCTTAGACAAGCAGAGGATGAGCGAAGACGTCTTGAGCAGGACCTTCTCCGCAAGAGTGGCGGCAAGGAGCGGGTGGCTACGATTCGCGAAGCCATGCAGAAGGCAGTCGAAGACGGAGCGGGTATTTATCGAACCGAGAAGTCTTTGCGAGATGCTGCGGCGAAGCTTGGCGAATTACAGGAGCGTGCCCAGAACTTGTTGATCGACGATCATTCGCGCACCTTCAACACCGAGTTGCTGTCGGCGCTGGAATTGACATGCATGCTTGATGTCGCAGAGACGATGGTGCACAGCGCGCTGAGCCGAACGGAATCCCGCGGGGCGCATCAGCGAACCGATTATCCGGCACGCGATGATGCCAACTTTCTTGCCCATTCGGTTGTCACGCGGTCCTCCGATGGATCCGTACACATCGAATACACGCCAGTGGTGATTACGCGCTGGCCTCCTGGGGAACGTGTGTACGGACAACAACCAACGCTAACGGCAGCAAAGGCATAACATGGCCCAGACGATCCAACTCCGAGTTTCGCGCTACTCTCCCGAACGCGACACCCAACCGTACTTTCAAACCTACGAAGTACCGGTGAGAGAAGAATGGGTGATCCTTGACGCGCTCAATTACATCAAGGACAAGATCGATGGCACCCTTACATTCCGCTGGTCGTGCCGCATGGGAATTTGCGGGAGTTGCGGTTACATGGTGAACAACGAGCCCAAGCTCGGATGCGCGACATTCCTGACGCAATACACACCCGGTCCAGTAACGATCGAGCCGCTCAAAAATTTTCCGATTGTCCGCGATCTCGTAATCGAGATCACCGATTTTCTGGAAAAGCTCAAGAAAGTGAAGCCATGGCTCATTCACGAGAATGGCGACCCGGCTGGCGAGTACCTGCAGACTCCGGATCAGCTCGAAGAATTTCGCCAGCACAGCATGTGCATCAATTGCCTGCTGTGCTATGCAGCATGTCCTATTTCGGGACTGGATCCTATTTTCGTGGGCCCTGCTGCCCTGGCCCTTGCGCATCGCTATAACAAAGACTCGCGAGATCAGGGCTCTGCGGAGCGCATGGCAGTGTTGTCACATCCTGAAGGCATCTGGGGATGCACGTTTGTTGGTGAATGCACGAAGGTCTGCCCGAAGCAGGTAGACCCGGCCGGCGCAATTCAGCAATACAAACTGGCTGCAGCCATCGACGGGATTAAGCAATTCCTCATGCCCTGGGGACAGCGACAGGAGAAGCAATGACCAGCCCGGGACATGCATCGACGCAAGTGTCCGCAGCGCCGCCCTCGGTAGGTTCGCCAGGCTACACCGAGTTCCATCCGCGCTGGTATCGGCCGCCGGTTTCGACTTACTGGTGGTTGGGCAAGTGGGCGTATGTGAAATTTATTCTTCGCGAACTGAGCAGTGTGGCCGTGGCATGGACTGTGGCGCTCATATTGCTTCAGGTTTGGGCGTTAATTCGCGGTTCGGCAGCATACGCGCGATTCGGACATCTCATGAGTTCACCCTGGATGATCGCGCTGAACGTGATCGCGTTCGCGTTTCTGCTCTTGCACTCGATTACATGGTTCAATCTCGCGCCGAAAGCAATGGCAGTTCGGGTTGGCGGAAAGCGGCTGCCTGCGGCGCTGATTTCCGGGCCGCAGTATCTGGCGTGGATCGTCATTTCCGCGATCGTTTTCGTCATCATCATTTCGCGTGGATAGAGGAAAGCAATGGTTAACCGAGAAACCGAACCGATCTTCTGGACGCTGTTCAGCGCCGGTGGAGTCGTCGCAGCACTCTTTCTACCAGTCCAGTTGTTCATATTCGCGCTGGCGGTGCCACTGGGATGGATGCACGCTCCGACGTACGAATCGATGCGGGCCCTGGCGCATTCTCCTATCACACGCCTCTACTTGTTCGTGCTGTGCTCGCTTCCGTTGTTCCACTTTGCTCACCGGTTTCGCTACACGCTTTATGACGGACTTCAGATCAAACATCTGAACGAAGTCGTGTTCGCGGGATGCTACGGGATCGCAATTTTGGGAACCCTGGCGGCGGGATATTTGCTTTGGACGCTATGAGCGAACAGAGTCCGTCATGGTCCCCTGTTGATAGGAGTTGCACGATGGAGTTTAAGTTAAAGTCTATTTCCCAGGCTGGCATCAGTCCCGCCATAGCGAAGGCCGAGCGTTATCGTTACTTGAATGAGCCGGAAGAAGCGGAGTCGATTTGCCGGGATATCCTCGCCGTGGATCCGAATCATCAATTGGCAAAGCGCATCTTAGGTCTTGCGATTACCGATCAGTTTTCCGGTGGAGTTAACGACCGCGTCACCGAGGCTTCCTCAGTGTTTGACAGCCTCGAGGAACAGTATGCACAGCTCTACTACAGAGGCATTCTGCACGAGCGGCACGCCAAGGCGCAGCTAAGCGCCGGACGCCCGCCGCAGGCCGTCGCCGCCGAACTTGAGGAAGCGATGCGCTGCTTCGCAGGCGCTGAGCAGCGTCGCCCTGCGGGAAATGACGAAGCTATCTTGCGCTGGAATCGTTGCGTCCGTCTCTTGGAGCAAATACCCGTTCCAGAAGCGCGGGAGGAGATGCACAGCTTCGAATCGGGCGACACTTCGCCGGACTTCGGACGGACTACGGCGCTACGTGCCGGCAAGTCACGATAGAACGCGGACCGGGGCACCAGTTATCCAGGAATCCACTTCGGTGCAGCGCTGAACAGTCCGGAGACGAATCCAATCTGGTAAACCAAGAACAGCCCGAAGGCGACACTCACGATTCCTGAAGTTGCGCACATATAGCGATTCAGGCGAACGAAGCTCTTTCCTGTCCACACTACCGGCATGGCGATGACGGCTGTCATGAGCATCATTCCGGCAATCGTTCCTAATCCGAAGAGAAGCAGATAGCCGATCGCCCAAACTGGATTATGAATGGTAGCGAGCACCAGCAAAGCCACGGCCGCTGAGCCGGCCAGACCATGGACAATTCCGATAACGAGGGGTCGCACGAGTTGATAAGTCCCGAAACGGGATAGCACGCGGTCGAGCACCCGCTCTGAGTTTGAGCCTGCCGCACGAGCTTCCGTAACGCCTTGGCTCTCAGCCGAGGCTGGCGTGGCACGCCTCGTAAACCACGCCAAGACTCCGGTGAGGTTCAGTACCCCGAGCACAATCAACATCAGAGCAACCGCAAATTCCATCGAGAGCCCGATGCGTGGAGGAATCACAAGATCGAACAAGATGATCGCCGAACCCACAATGAAAATCGTCAGTGTGTGACCAACGCCCCACAACATCCCAACAAAGCTGGCATGTCGGAGAGTGCGCAAGCGTGTCACGATGGTGGTAACCGCAATCACGTGATCAGGATCGGTAGAGTGCCGCATTCCTAGTAATAATCCAATACCTGCTACTAACAACCACTTCGGACTGGCGAACGATCCGACCTGGACAGAGCCGACAGGCTTCAGCGATTGCACAACCAGCACAACTCCCACGAGTGTGATGAAAACCGCGGATAGCAAAGGCAGGCGTCGCCGTACGAGTTCGCTATTGGGATGCAGCCGAGACAGGAACCGCCCTGCATGCACCATCAGCAATCCAATCGCTATGAGCACCGCCGCAAGTCCAACGCTGAAAGCAACGATCAGGTAAAAACCAAGTGCGATGCGATGCATTGCTACGGCGCTGAGCAGCACCACCAAGGCCGCAGGACAAGGGACCAGGCCGCCTGTAATTCCCAGAATCACGAGTTGCCGCGTCGCCACTGGCTGTCGCGCAGGAGCGGCTGCGCTACCATCGCCTCCGACAGTTACCGCATCACTACTACGGCTGGCAAAAGCGTCATACCAGTGCGTGTGATCTTCCGCCAAGGATGGATCGTGACCCACCCATCTGCGGAGAAACAGCCAAATTCCCAAAACGACAATGATCAACCCGGAGATAGCGCCCAGCCAGGGATACAGCTTCTCGGGAAGAACATAACGCGAAGCGTATAGAGTGACCGCCCCGAGCGCGTACACTCCCGCCGTATGAGCAACGGTAACGATTATTCCAAGGAGCACTGCGTGCCACGCTGTACCACGCGATCCTACGAGGTAGGCAGCGACCAGTGTCTTGCCATGGCCAGGCTCAAGGGCATGCAGCGCGCCCAAGCCCATTGCGATTAGGGCGGCCGTAAGAAAAAACCAGAGGCTCAACTGGTCTGAAGCAATCAATTGCGTAAAGGCACTGCGCGGCGTGCCTTGAGTATTAGAGGATAGCCTTGGTGGTTCAGTCTCAGGTCCTGTTGTCGCTTTGCTCGTTGGAGTCTGGCTATCAGCAGCCGAAATCGTCGCGCTGGCTGCAGGCGCAGCAACTTTCTTAGCGAAAAGAGCGCTGGGCGCGGGCAAAGCAATCGCTGGCAACATGAACGTTGCATTCGCGCTTAGAACCTGCGGCGGACTGTTCAGCAGATCGGTCGGATAGTTTGACAACTCCGCGCTGCGGTCCTTGTCCGGCGCATTGCTGACAAGCTGCAACGCCGGGTCGGCATGGACGATCACTTCCTTCCACCCCGCGCGCCCCTGAAAATTGTCATCACGGAACTCCAGGAGATGCTGGCTGGAACTCAGCCTGGTCAACGGCGCCCGGCAGGTGAAACCAAATTTCATTGTGGGAAGAGCACCTGCGCCGGGCGGGAAGATCACTTGACGCTCCGCGCATTCCAGTTCTACAGGCTGCCCGTCCACTTTTAGCATCAGACCCTGCCAAAACTCGTCAGCCTTCGATCTGAGATACGCGGCGATATGAGGGTCTGCTGGATCAGCTTTGAGTCCCGCAGCCTGCAGCTCCTGGAACGTGGGGATCTCCGCCATGTCGATGATGTAGAGCAATTCGATCTGCCCGCGGGTCAGGGTGATCTTCGAATAGTGGTTCACGCTGAAGTTGCCCATGGGATGGGCAAGCAGTGGTCCGGCTGCAAGCAGCAGAAACGCGAGAAGTTGGACGCACTGGTTTTTATGCTTCACAGAAGCAACAATCCTGGTGCACGTTCTTCGGACTCTGCGTTTACTGGTCTTCATCGCGGCTGAATTGAAAAGTATAGCTGCGAAGCAAAATCCGCCCTCCAACGGGCTAATTTTGCAGGGCCTTTCCCAAGTGTCCTGTTGGCCCTATATCGGATAGCACTTAAGTACCCGCCCTTGGATAGAGCTCCTTCCCGAAGTGGCAATCACCTTGCGCGCCGAATCGAATAGGAGTACGACTTCGGTTCTTCCGAACGTGTCCCCAAACCGCGCCCGACGTGGCATGATTTCTCGTGCTCGGTATCCCCGCCGAGAAGGAGGGCTATGAAAGGCACAAAGCGTTGCTTGCCTATGCTCGCAGTAGTCTGTGTTTTGTTCCTGACCGCCACCTTAAGCGCGCAAAATGCGACGCAAGGGTTTGACAGCAACCTTACTTATCCCAATCCTTGCAACGGCTCGGGCGTCCAGATTCAGGGACCGACTACGATCGACTACCACGAGAACCCAACGGGTGACGCTCCTCATGTCACTGTCCACCTCCGAATTGATGCCAACGGCCAGGACGGGTCCGGCAGTCCCTATGGCACGACTCTTGAATCTAGCGGGCAATTCGACACCGTAGCATCAAGCTACGACTTTCCTTTCCACTCGGTCTGGATAGGAATGGCGGGCGCGCCGAACTTCAAGCTTGACGGAACTCTTCGCGTCTGGGTGGCCAATGGTGCCCCGGCGGGCAGCACGATCGTTGTAGGCGATCCCACGATCCCCGACCCAGTCGCCAGCTGCACGAACTGACAAGGCAGTTTCAAAAGAAACACAATTAGGCACCAGGAACATGGATCGGCTTGCGCCAAATGTGCTCGCCGGTCCGGTTCGTTTGGGAGCGCATGAATGCTCACCGTCAAAGCATCTCGTGGTTCCAGTCTCAGGCCGGCGCAGTTCGGTTTTTACGACCTCTCCATTTTGTCGGCTGGCACTGGAAGGGTTAAGCCACCGTCGCGCCTCATCGCTATACAGGACATGAAACTCAGGATTGATCGCGAGTGCTTTGCGGGCGAAATCTGCCGCACTCGGGTTGCCGAGCTTGCGCTCAATCGCAGCGGCATGGAAGAACATAACCGGATCCCGCGTGCCGTGGGCCAGAGCCTTTTGCATGGCTTCGTGAGCTTCTTGCGCACGATTGTTCTTCAGCAATGCCCACGCGAGAGCGTCCCACGTGTATACATCGTGCCGCACTTCCAACTCTCTCTGCGCTAGAGCAAGCGATTCGCCCAAGCGCCTATCGTGGTCGGCAAAGAACAACGCGAGCTCGCGATTGTAGACCTGCTTATTCAGCGCCCCGAGCTGTCCGATGTACTCCACGAGTGCGTATTGCTTCTCCGCCTCCGCATCTTTTTTCTCGCGGTGATAGATATCTCCCAGCGCGGCGGCGTATGTGGGCAAAGGTATGACGGCAATCGCACGCCTGTAGAAATCGGCAGCTACTGTGAACTGGTGTTGGGCAGCGCGAACCTGTCCCATGCCCGCCAGCGCACGGTGATAGAGCGGAAAGGCCGACAAAGCGGCACTCATCTCCTTCTCCGCACTCGACACATTTCCGGACTGAAATAATTGCTCGCCAAGCATGAAGTGGGTCCAAGCCAGGTTTTCCGCCGGTAGGTGTGCCTGTTCAGAGAGTGCGCAGGCCTGCTTCATCAGTGAAATCGAACGCTCGACCTCGCCACGAATCCACGCCAGCGACGCTTGGCGCGTGGTCCTTAAGTACTCGCGACCGGTATGCGGACGCCCATCATTTGGGGCGGCAATTCTGGCGAAGAAGGACTCGGCTTTCGCATACTCTCCCATCTCGAGCTGCGCGTCCCCGGCAAGTGCCAAGGCATCTGGATCGTCAGCAAGCTTGAGGGCGCGCTCAGCACTCGAAGCTGCTTCCGAAAAACGGTGTTCCGCGAATTGAATTGCCCCTAATTGCCCGTAGGCGGTTACAGCTTCCTCATCCTGCGACTCCAGGTCCAGCGATTTTCTGGTCGCCTTCTCGGCAAGTTCGTAGTAGCTGATGTCGCCGGTTTCACGGGCCTTCAGTGCATAGGCACCCGCCAACCGGTTGTAGTTTACGTAGTAGTCGGGATCACGTGCGAGCTGCGCCTGAAAGAAGCGGATTCGCTGGTCAGTCGTGTCTGCTGCGAGTGGTTTGGGAGCAGATTGTCCAACAACAAGCTGGCAGACGAGGGCTAAGAGAGCGAATCTGAAACTGAGTACGGACGAATAAGAACGATTGGCCCTCATATGGAGAGACTGAAGAGACGCGGTTGTTACCGCGTCTCTTCTAAACGCTACTGCTGAGGCGGGAACCCAACGGTTCCTGGTTCGCCGGGAAGCGGATGAGGAGTGCCCACGTATGGGAACGTATTTGAGAACGGCCGGTCGTTGCCCACAACTGTGAAGTCGTTGAGCTGTGCATCCGGCTTGTTGAACGTTGTTCCCTGCACGACAACCAGAACACGACGATCCTGACATGCCGGAAATGCAGAGCATTCAAGCGCAACCCGTCCGATCGGACTACCACCACCAGGGACACCTGCCGGGAAGTGCACATCCGCGAGAGAGCGCAGTAGCTGCACCGCGATATCGACGCTTGGATCCTGAAGTCGTCGGCCGTTTTGCAGTCCAAACTGGCCAATATCCTGTTCGGTTCCCGGCACATCGAGATCGAACCGCAAGACGTCTGGCAGCAGTGCAGCGCGCAGAAGGTGTTTGTCCTTATTGACAAAGTTACCTGTAATTAACAATGGCGCACCATTCGGCAGCCCCGTTAAGCCGAGAGCCGTAAGAAGGTTCGCTCGATTTTGAATGGTGTTTTTCAAGGCTGGGTCGACTACTGAAGCATCGGTGTCCGTTAAAGCATCAGGGATCAATCCTGAATAGTTCGCCATATCGTGCTCAGGAATTTCAGCGTTCTCGGCATCCCGAGGTGTTCCCTTCGGAATAAACACGGTCGCGAAGACCTGCTGGCCCATTCGTTCGAACTGCTGGTAATGGGGACGCGGAGCATCGTCGTCTTCATCGTCATCGTGGTCGCCTTTGCCCCTGCCTTCCGACTTGGCAAAGCCCGGTTCACCACCTGAAACATGCTGGCTCACAGTCGCCCACACGTTGATCTTCGACTTCTGTCCCCGCACCATGGACTTCGGTACTGAAACCGCGATCGTCGTTACATCAAACCCGCCGAATCCGTCAACGCCGCTGGTGCCGTCGGCTCGCACTGCACGTCCACGAAAACCAGCGCTCGGGATAGCCCGGAAAACGTCCTGCGTATTGTTGAGAATTCGAAAGAACTGTCCTATGTCGAAGACGAAGGGATCATCACGCAATCCCACAAACGCCTTGATAGCTCCATCGGTACTTTGAATTACCTGTCCAAATGCGCCTTTCACCGCTGGATCTCCGCGGAGCAGAGTATTGCGCGCACCTGTGTTGGACGGCCTCGACGGCCCAAACACACGAATTGTCTGACCCGTTCCTCGGATGTCGGCAACCACCTGAAGAACGAGATCTTCGCGTGCGTCGCCAGTATTGTCGATCTTGAACTGATAAAGCAGGTCGGGCGACAGCGAGTAACTTGAAGCTTCAGCAGGAACACTGAAGGGATTCACGTTCATGATAAACACCACGCGCGACGAATCGTTCGGATCCGTAAACAGGTAGACATCGGTGATATCACCTTCGGGAATACCGTCGACTATCGGCGCCTCGCGGTGGTCCGCCGCCAAGGCGGTCGGAACGCGCCAGCAGGGCACCGCCACGAAAAGCGCCAGCGCCACCAGCATTGCAACCAAATAAAGAGCCCGATTCATTTTCATCTTTCTCCTCCGAATGATGGCCGGAAACAACTACTGCGCCGTTGCCGTGCCGAACAGCGATGTGGATCTGTCGAGGCCGGCGAGAATAATCTGATTCGGCGAAACCACGTAATAACTGAATTTATGGAGCTCAATAATTGCTACGCCGCGTCCGCGCCCAAGCTGTGTGCCGAGCTGGCCGGTCAGGGCCTCGGTTGTCCGCGAGAAGATTCCGTCTTCGAACTCTTCAGTCCCGGTACTGATCTCTCCGGTAGAGCTGGTGGTGAACGAGCCTGACGCCGACGCCTCGCCTTCCTCGCCCTTCCCACTCAGCTTGAAATCAAATTTCCCCACATTGCTGAAACCCGAAGTGCTCTGACGCTGCACGGTTCCCGTTCCGGTACCGTTGTACAGAAACGCCGCTTTCGCGGAGCCACTCGGGATTACAAAGGTCAACGTAGCCGCCATGGCTGTTCCATCGAAGAGCGTGGCGCTGACCGTGCCGATGGAATCCAGCTGATAAGTCCCTTCCAGTTGCACCGCGCTGTCCAGGGTTGAGCCGCGTTTCAGATCTTCAACGCCAGTGAGGTTTCCACGGCCATCGGATGTAAGGCTGCCCGCGACAAAGTAGTCGCCCTTACGCGGATCGGTCCCGCTGGCGAAAAAAACATAAGAGCCACGGAGTGGATCCAGGGCTGGCTTGGTGTTGGTGTGCAAGGAGGCGCGGCCTCCGCAAGCAAATGTGAAAACGGAGGCTCCGAGCACAGTTAGACACTGGAGACGCTGCTTACCTGTCATTGTCTGCACACGCACACAAGTTTTATCGCGCGAGACTATCTAGCCAGAGAACGAATTTGCGCGAGCGGGAGATTTGGCCGGTGGAACTTAAAGACGTTCGGGGGATGGCCGAACAGAGTAGCACCGCAATTGGCTATTTGCAACCGACACTCAAACTGGGTAGTGTCTCAGTTTGAATTTGCGGGGTATGGCGGCGAATCGCGGAGTATGGCAGCATTGAGCCATGGGAAACAAGAACGCACCAAAGCGAGAAAAGAAGAAGCCGAAGAAGAATAAGGCGTAAGGCGACCCGCGAAGATATGAGGAGAACTACAGTCCCTCTTCTTCCAGGAACTTCTCAGCTTCCATCGCTGCCATGCAGCCAGTGCCGGCAGCTGAGATCGCCTGACGATAGCGCCGGTCCTGCACATCACCGGAGGCGAAGACTCCCGGCACTTTGGTGAAGACGTAGTTCTTCGTAACGAGATAACCGTCTACATCGGTGTCCAACTGCCCTTTCGCCCATTTTGCGTTGGGCTCATGTCCAATACCGAGAAACATCGCACTGGCGGGAAAGTCCCATTTCTTTCCGGTCTTCAGGTTGCGCAGGCGGAGTCCTGTGACTTCCTTCTTCCGCACGTCGTGGACGTCTTCCACAACGGTGTCGGTCAGGAACTCAATCTTGGAATGCTGCCGGGCACGCTCGATCATGATCTTCGACGCGCGGAAGCTATCACGCCGGTGAATGATCGTGACTTTGTTGGCGAAGCGCGTGAGGAAAAGAGCCTCTTCCATCGCCGAATCTCCGCCCCCGATCACTACGACGTCTTTGCCGCTGAAGAAGAACCCATCGCAAGTGGCGCATGAGGACACGCCATGACCGATCAGCGCCTGTTCATTCGGAATGCCTAGCCAACGCGCTGAGGCACCGCTGGCGACAATCAGCGTGCGCGTGAGCAATTGCTTGTCACCGAAATTCAATACAAATGGACGCTTGGTGAAATCCGCGCTCACCAGGTGCCCCATCATGTAGTCGGCGCCAAAGCGGGCCGCTTGCTTCTTCATGTTCTCGATCAATTCGGGACCTTGAATGCCTTCAGGAAAGCCAGGGAAGTTCTCAACCAGCGTAGTAATGCCGAGCTGACCGCCCGGTTCGTGTCCCTCGATCACCAATGGCTTCAGGTTGGCGCGGCCGGCATAGATAGCCGCTGTCAGTCCGGAGCATCCGGAGCCTAGAATCACCACGTTGCGTACGGAGTTGTCCATATGCCTCAGAGATTGGATTCAACAGTCGTGTCAGAAGACTCAGACCGGGGGATTCGGGAACAGACATTGTACCCGCCGCTCCCGCTAGTGTGGGCCAGACGGTGGCATCGGAGCGCCTGCAGATTTCTTCGGCCCGGTTGCGTGGCCTGTAGAGGCGGAGCCCGAATTCAACCAGGCAATGTCACTGGCTAAGATCGTCCGCAGCTTGAGGAAGCGGCGATAGCCCGCGAGCGCGGCGGATGCCTGCGCGAAAATCGGTTCATACTTCGATTGATCAACACCCACGCAGCGCGCCAGCCCGACGGTTGTCTTTCCCGCACGCTCCACACGCAAACGCGAAGCGGGCGTGTCGGATTGAATCACAATTGAAGCTTTGCTGACGGAAGTTGAAAGTTTGTCTTCAATAGAGAGCGCCAGCAGATCCTTCACATCGCGTCCGCGAAAGACAAGCGTCTCGATCGTGTTCTCCGCGTCGGAGCTTAAAGAATACTGAATGGTCTGCAACGGCGAGTCGCTCTTGAATTCCCGGCGCAATCGGACGTACTTCGCACTAGCTTCCCCCAGTGTTGAAACCCCGCGTGCTATCTCGTAATCGCTGATAAAAGAAGGCGCTTTAGGCAAACGTGCTAACGCAGACGTCATTTCCTGCTGCTCTTCCGCTCCTGGCGTACAGACATTCAGAATGTTGACCTTCACCGGCGGACCTTGATCCGGCTTGGCTGCGTTGTCTTTTGCGTCTTGGCCAAGCGTCGCGAACGAGCACAGGATAATGAGGAGGAGGACTCGCACGAAGCGGATTGTAGAACAGAAAAGCACGCTCAGGTAAGCACACAGCATGGTGCAGGCTTGTCCAAATTAGGAATTTAGCGATTTAGGGAGGGGCATCGGCTTCAGCCGTGCCGAGACGGAATCCATAATCGATCCGGCTTTAGCCGCTGCGGTGGATTCCGCTTCGTGACTGAACACCTTAAATCGGTTGCCCGAAACCTAATAGCTAACTTCATCGAGAAGCACAACCCCAGCGGCTAAAGCCTGATCAATCCGAAACTTCAAACGGCACGGCTGAAGCCGGTGCCCTTCCCTAAGACTAATTTGGACAGCCCTCCAGCATGGCGCGTCTCTACCTTCTGCAACGCTTAAACTACTTAACATGGCGAATCTGATACTTGTATACGGCATGCGCCTGCTGCCGTCAGACGAAATCAAATCAGTGGGCGATGCTCCAGTGGAATTGAAGAACGGACACACAGCCCGGGTCACCATGCACATTCTTGAAGGCAGCAAAGAGGAGATTGAAGCTCAATTGCGAAATAGCGTGGAAGCTTTCTTCGACATCTATCCGGAGATATGAACGCCACTGAGCCAGGATGGCAAGGTACATGTGCGGCTTGGATTCGCTGATTGAACCAACGTGGGACAGTAATGATTTCAGCATTCGCCACGAGCATTGTTTTCAGCAACTTATCTGTCCCACTGTCCCAAACCCCTATATGCGATGGGACAGTGGGACAGTCGCTTATCTACCCTTTGTGACCGCCGCTGTGTTGGGGATCTTTATCCACTGATCCACCCACTCGCCCACGGTCTTGTACCAGAGCTGACTATTCTGCGGTTTCAACACCCAGTGACCCTCGTCTGGAAAGTAGAGCATCTTTGACGGCACCTTGATCAGTTGCAGCGTGGTGAAAAGCTGGAAGCCCTCGGAGACGTCCAGCCTGTAGTCAAGTTGGCCGTGGACTACGAGCGTTGGAGTCTTGAACTTCGTGACATATTGATTGGGCGACCACTTCTGGTATGTCTTCGGATTCGTCCATGGAGTGCCTTTGAACTCCCAGATGTTGAACCACAGCTCTTCTGTGGTCCCGAAAGCGGAAATCGTATTGAACATCCCATCGTGCGAGACCATGCACTTGAAGCGTGTGGTGTGGCCTAGCAACCAGTTGATCGCATATCCGCCATAGGAGGCGCCTAGTGCACACTCGCGCTCTTTATCTATGAACGAATACGTTTTCTCGACATAATCGAGGCCGTTCATCAGATCGATGATGGGCTTGCCGCCCCAATCGCCATTGATTCCGTCGATGAATTTTTGACCATACCCGGTCGAACCGCGCGGATTGATCAAGATCACAACATAGCCGCTCGCCGCCATGAGTTCGGCGTTCCAGCGGTAGGACCATTCCTCACCCCATTGGCCTTGGGGACCGCCATGAATTAGAAACTTCACTGGATATTTCTGCCCGGCGTTGAATCCCGGCGGCCTGAGCAGAAAACCCTGCACTCTCGTCTTCTCGGCGCCAGTAAATTCGAATGATTCCAGCGGAGACATCGCCACCTGCGACAACACGCCATCGTTCAGATGACTCAACTGCTGCGCTTCGGCTGCTCCGCCCTCTGCAAGGTTCGCCCGATAGATCGCGTTCGGCGCCGTAGCTGACTGGCGACTGAAGAAAATGGTCTTTCCGTCGGGACTGATAACAGGATCGTCATTTGTACCGGGGATTGCTTTCTGAGGCTCTCCACCGCTCACTTTGATGCGCCACAGCGGCGAGCCTCCGTGATCTTCGCCCGCAAAGTAGATCGTCGACGAGTCGGGACTCCACGTGAACGCCTCCACCCAGCGATCGAAGTTCTTGGTCAGATCGGCAGTCGCTCCGCTCTTCCGATCGAACAGCAACAGACGAAAGCGGTCGCTTTCATATCCGGCGCGCGCCTGGGAGCGGTACGCGATGTAGCGTCCATCGGCTGAATACAGAGGAGTGGAATCGCTTCCCGGGCTACTCGAAATCTTCTTCGGCGTGCCTCCCGTAATGGGAACAATAAAGACCTCGTTGTTCGTGCTGGTCGCTTCTACCTCGTCAATGTTGCTGGTGAATGCGACCTCCTGCCCATCTGGCGAAATCGCATAGAGGTCCTGGCCGCCGAGATTGAACGGTGGAACATCGTGATCGCCGGGCGTAATGTCCACCGGGACGCCGCCTTCAGTGCCGACGACGAACAAATGGCTGCGCTTAAAACGCGTGTAACTCGACCAATGGCGGTAAAAAAGGCGCGTAAAGACCTTGGCTTTTACCTTTGATTTGACCAGTTCCTCATCGCGGACTTTGTTGCAGGCATCGTCTTTGCAGTCAGGATAGACTTCGGAAACAAACACAATGTGCTTGCCATCCGCCGCCCAGACCGCTCCATCGGCTTCAGTTGAGAGCGAAGTAAGCTGACGAGCTTCGGCGGAGGGGGATCCAGCGGCGCTATCGAACCCGACTACCCATATTTGCGAGCCTCCAACTGCGCTGGAGGTGTATGAGAGGCTCTTGCCGTCGGGTGAAAATCTTCCGCGATTTTCACCGGCTGCCCCGTTCGTGATCTGCTTCGCGTCGCCTCCCGCGGCCGGGACAAGCCAAAGATGCGGCTTCCGCGTGTTCTCCGCGAGATTCACATCGATCGCCGAGAAGATCACCCAGCGGCCGTCCAGCGAGACTTGCGGATCGCCAACACGCTTGAGAGCCATCATGTCTTCGAACGTGAAGGGATGCTTCGATCCCAACGCGCTGGTGCTCTGGGGCCCGCTCTGAGCGACTGAGAGGCTAACAAGAGCAAATAGAAGCAAAAGCTTGCGGAGCATTCGGATTCTCCTGGGGCAAACCGGACAGTGTAACAAGGCTGGAGGGCTTCGAGGCCTACCGTTCAGCTACTCCGCTAGGCTCGAGGATTGAGTCTACGGCGCTGGCAATCGGCAGTTCGATCAGAATGCACGCGCCGGAAGGGTGCAGATTGTAGGCGCTGATCTCGCCGCCATGCTGTTTCACAATTCCATAGGAGACGCTCAGTCCCAATCCGGGACCCTTGCCGGGATCCTTCGTGGTAAAGAATGGATCGAAAACGCGGTCAGGATTGCTGAATCCGGGGCCGTTATCGCTGAAGCGAAGCTGCATGCGCTCCCCTTGCCGCGTCGCCTCGATGTCAATGCGCCCGGCGGAGACCTCACGCAAGGCTTCTATCGAGTTGTTGATCACGTTGAGAAAAACCTGCTTCAACATGCCTTCGTCGACCAGGACTCCGGGCAGTGCCGGAGAGATTTCCGCAACAACCTGCAGCCCTTTGTGTCTGATTTCATAGCGTCGCAGATTCAAAACTTCGTGCAAAACGTGCGCTAAAGATACAGGGCGCCGCTCAAACTTCGTCTGCCGGGCAAAGCTCAGCAGGTTTTCGATGATCTGTTTCATGCGCAATGCTTCGCGCCGAATTACCTCTGCACTGCGTCGTGTGCCCTCATCATCAGTCGATCCGGAAAGCATTTCTGCGTATCCGAGGACCGCAGTCAGCGGATTGTTGAGTTCGTGCCCGGTTCCGGCGATCAATTTTCCCAATCCGGCAAGCTTCTCCGAGACCACCAACTGGCGCTGCAAATGCGAATTTTCGATAGCGATAGCCAGGTCGGTGCACAACATTTCGACAGCTGCGAGGTCTTCCGCGGTCACGCGCAGCACATCCCTGGGTTCATCGAGCAGGAAACACCCCAGTAAAGAACCACGCGTAGAAGACATTGGGACCAGAATTCTCTCGCCCTGCTGCCATTGACGCGTGTGCAGATAATGCGCTGAACTCGACAAATTCGCCGCATCTCGAGGCGGCTCCGAAGCAAATCGAAACGAATGCGATCCCACCCTCAACGCCGAATGGCGTAATTCCTCGACACGCCCAACCGTCAATTGCCCGACCTCCTCGCGCAGTGTCGCGAGGTTCTTAGCGTCCATTCCGGCTGAGCCCGCGAGGTACAGATTGCGCTGGTCATCGGTGAGCAGGATGACAACCCGGGCAAAATTGGAGCTTTCGGTTACGATGCGGGCGATCTCGTCGCAGAAACTGGCGACATCCGTGCCACTCAGCAGGCGCGAGGTAACCTGAAAAAAGCCCTGAATCTGCTCTCTGGTCGCGCGTTCCTGAGCTTCGGCGAGCTCTGCGGTGCGCGATTTGTCCTCCAGCAGGGTCACAATCATGCCGATCGCGACCCAGAATTTCGGTATGTTTGCGAGCGCAATCAGGCCTTCAACGGCGTTCGGATGCGTCGGAGCAACAAGATAAAACACGGGAAAAACCGCTGCCCAGGCGAAGAATCCAATCGATGCGAGCACCACGCCGGGAGAAAACCGCTTATATGAGTGCCAATATAGGAATCCAGCAAGCGCATAAGTGGCTGCCTCAATGGTGTAGAAGCCTAGATCGATGCGTCCCTGGAGCGTCCTTGCGGCGCCCCAGAGTGCGCCGATAAGCAGAATCGCGCAGATTCCCAATATGTATTTCTCAACATTTCGGCGGTAATAGATCAGAATCCACGCACAAATACCTACTCCAAGCGCGATGCTAAGGAGCGCAAACACCCATAGACGCTGATATCTCAGCGCAAACAGCCCCGCATAAGTGACCGATGGCACTGCTGCCACCAGGAAAAACGGCCAGCGTTGACGCGGATCGTGGAAAATTCGCGTCATCGAGACTGCTAATACGACGCCGCTAAGCTGCAATCCTCCAAGATCGATGGCATTAACAGCGGTGCTGGAGAACCCAACTGCGCCGCCAAAGACCTGCACAATGACGCGCAAAAGCACCAAACTCCACGCAATAACCCACAAACGAACCTGATAAGAGCGATCTCTGCGCCGCAAGAACCAGAAAATGGGGACTAGCGCACCGAGCAGAAGGATGGTTGGGAGCCGGTGAAAGGCGAACATCATGCGCGGTAAGTGGCCTCAGAGACGATTTTCAGCGATTTGGCCGCCGCCTAACGAGAATTATTTCACAATTTTGACGGCTTATTCACCGCCGATATGGCGGGGTTGGCTTACTTTTGTGTAACTTACTATGCCCAAATAGGGGCTACAATATCCAGCCGGGATCAAAAAATGCGGTTACTTAAGCAGGTTTTGAGGACAGTATTCGCGCTTCTTGCGGCACTTTTGTGGCTGTCTGCGGTCACTCAAGCGCAGTTTACAGTCGGTTCCGGCAATTCTCAGCAGGTTCCCGACATCGCAAACGAGGGTTCCGGACCCCTCGATCCGGCTCAACCGGCGGGAATTTCCGTTCAGGAAATCATCCAGAAATTCACGGTCAAGGAAGACGACTTCAAGCAAGCTCGCGACCACTACACCTGGACGGAGGACGTGAAGTACCAGCAGCTCGACGGCATCAGCGTCGTCGGCGAATTCCGCCAAGTCTCCGATATCGTCGCCGACGATCGCGGACGCAGACTCGAAAAGGTGAAATTCGCGCCACAAACCAGTCTCTACATCACCAAGGAAGACATGGACGACCTGCGCAAACGAACCGCCTTCTCGCTGACAAGCGAGGACCTGGCCAAGTATCAGGTCATGTACGTAGGACAGCAGAAAGTAGACGACTTGCAGACCTACGTTTTCGACGTCGCGCCGAAGACCATCGAAAAAGGACAGCGCTACTTCCAAGGACGCATCTGGGTGGATAACCAGGACTTGCAGATCGTCAAAACATACGGTAAGGGCGTTCCCGATATAGGAAGAGATCTAAGCCCCAAGAAGAAGAAAAAGCATCCGGAGGAAGAACAACTCTTCCCCCACTTTGTAACTTATAGAGAGCAGATCGACGGAAAATACTGGTTCCCAACCTACAGCAAGGCGGACGAAGTACTCCATTTCTACACCAGCGATGCGCACGTAAAGGCAATCGTCAAATACACGGACTACAAACGCTTCGGCTCCACTACAAACATCATTTACGGCAATGATGTCACAAAGAACAATGGCCCACAGAAGCCAGGACAGAAAGCAGCGCCTCAGCCGAAGTAGCAGTCGGCGATCAACATCTGCACAGACCTTGCCTTAACGATCGGTACCGGCGGCGGTAGCCGCTGGGTGAGTACAGCGTCCTGAGCGCTTCACCTGCCAGGAGCAGGGAATCCGAATCATGAATCATTGTGTAACGAGGACAACGCTGTGAGCACACCGGCTGTAGTACACGAAGAGCGCATCACCTGGTGGACGGTCGTCCGCGACGCCGTTCGCGGCACACATCACGACTACACTGCTGGTCCGATTGCTCGTGCGGTTGTGCTGCTTGCCATCCCGATGATCCTCGAGATGATGATGGAGTCAGTCTTCGCCGTGTGCGACGTCTTCTTCGTCTCACGGCTCGGACCTGACGCCACTGCCACGGTTGGCCTCACCGAATCGATGCTCACGATTGTCTACACCGTGGCGATCGGCCTTTCGATTGGCGTGGCGGCAACCGTGGCGCGCCGCATCGGAGAGAAGCGGCCCGAGGCAGCAGCCGAAGCAGCGGTGCAAGGCATCGCGCTCGGGCTCGGTGTTGCCGCGATCGTCGCTGCAGTTGGCATCACTCTCGCTCCGCGGCTTCTCGCCATCATGGGCGCCTCGCCTTCGGTCATGGCCATCGGCTCGAGTTACACGCGAGTAATGCTGGGTGGTAGCGCAAGCGTCCTTCTGCTGTTTCTGGTCAATGCAATCTTTCGCGGATCCGGTGATGCTGCCATCGCCATGCGAGTGCTGTGGCTCGCGAACGCGATCAACATTATTCTCGGCCCCTGCCTCATCTTCGGCCTCGGTCCCTTCCCGCGTATGGGCGTTACCGGTGCGGCAGTCGCAACGACCATCGGACGGAGCACCGGAGTGCTCTATCAGCTCTACCGCCTCACTCGCGGCGACTCCCGAGTAACCGTCACGCGAAGGAATCTCGCTCTGCGACCGGCAATCATGGCGAGTTTGATCCGGCTCTCGGGATCGGGAACTTTTCAGGTGCTGGTAGGGACGGCGAGCTACATCGGTCTGGTCCGTATCCTCTCGACGTTCGGCAGTAACGCCGTCGCGGGCTACACAATTGCCATCCGGCTTGTCATCTTCTGGATGCTTCCATCATGGGGACTGTCCAACGCAGCAGCCACCATGGTGGGCCAATCGCTCGGCGCTAAAGATCCTGACCGTGCCGAACGCGCCGTCTGGATCGCTGCGAAATACAACATGGCCGTTCTGGGGTTCGTGGGACTCCTCTTCATCGCGTTCGCAGGTCCCATCGTTGGCGTATTTACGCATGACCCTGCGGCTGCCTCGATCGGCGCGCAAGCGCTGCGCACGATGAGCTACGGCTTCGTCTTCTACGCTCTCGGTATGGTCCTCACGCAGTCGTTCAACGGTGCAGGAGACACCTGGACCCCTACTTGGATCAACCTGTTCTGCTTCTGGCTGTGGGAGATTCCGCTGGCTTATGTCCTGTCGCGAGTCTTGAACTTCGGCCCGCTGGGTGTCTTCCTCGCAATCATGATCGGCTACTCGACGCTCGCCCTACTCAGCACTGTGCTCTTCCGTCGCGGACGGTGGAAGAGAAGCATGGTGTGAGGATTTCCTGAAATGGCAAACGCCCCACCAATGTGGGGCGTTCGAATGCTGGAGTCAGCTACTAGGCGGCGGCTTGTCTACGGATCGCCCCTCGCACCTGCGAACGGGTGTTCTCGTCCATGTTCATGTGGTGGACTTCTCTAGCATGCTGCTCGATCTTCGGAAGAAGTTCGTCTTCACTCTTTCCGCTCGCCTGCCAGTTGCAGTTGCCCTGACCAACGTCTGAACATCGGAATGTAAGATTCTGGCTGCCTTGCCCTGTATTGCGTTCCGACGAAGGACCTTTTGAAAGATCTTGTGGCATGTTGATTTTCCTCCAGCCACAATTGTCCCGCGAATCCAGAGCAGCGTCAGGAAAATCGAGAGCTGCTCAGAGAACAAGACCGAGAGGCAAACACGAAGGTCACGAAGGCAAGAGACAAGGTCACAAAGAGAATAAGCGGAGGGCATGAATCCCAGATTTGTACGCACTGATTCTGCTACTGACCCTGCGGGTTTTCTTCGTGACCTCGGATTTCAGCCTTCGTGACCTTCGTGTTCGCCTCTCCGTTTTCGGCCCGCTACTCAGTCCGCAATGCACTCATAGGAGAAATCGATGCCGCCCGACCGGCGGGAATGATTGCGGCGAAGAACGCGCAGAACGCAAGCGCGCTCGCGGCGAGGCTCAGTGCAAGCGGATCCCAAAATGACACTCCGTATAGCTGGGCAGAGATCAGGCGTCCCGCTCCTACCGCGAGCGGTACGCCTATGATCAGTCCAATAACCACGCGGTTGAATGCGCCGCGCAGGACCAGTTGGACCACATTCTGGCGATCGGCGCCCAGTGCCATGCGAATTCCGATTTCATTCGTACGCTGAGCTACGGTGTAAGCAGTCACACCATAGAGGCCAACGGCTGCCAGCAACAGCGCCACGATGCCAAACAGTCCGGCGAGGCTCGCCACTGCACGCTCCATATCAAAAGTGAGCGCAACCTGCTCGCGCATGGCTCTCACAGTGATGATGGTCAAGTTGGGATCGACCTCAGCAAGCGCCCTGGTCAGAAGAGGCTGAAGCTGCCCGGGCGAGAGCTTCGTCACCAGCATGATGCCCTGCACAAAATGCGACTGCAGTTCGATTCGCCTCATGATTTCGTTCTTGTAATCCACATTTTGCGCAAGTGGAACGAAGAACATCGGACGCGCCGGCCTGCTAAGCCCCCATCCGGCGAACTTTGCGTCGCGCACGATGCCAACGATTCGGAACGTGCCGACGTTCTCCGGCAAATCGAGGCCGAAGTGATGATCGATGGGATCTTCGTCGCTCTTGAAAAAACGCTTCACGAAAGCTTCATTCACGACGGCGATATTCGCGGTGGTTTCGTTGTCGGCGGCGGTGAAGTTGCGACCGCGCAGGATCCGCATATTGAAGTTCTGCAGATAATTGGCGCTTACGCGATCCCACGAGGAACCGGCTTCCTCATCCATCTTCTTCGCGGGATGGCCTTCGACAAGCACGAGTTCGCCCCAGTTATCAGTGAGCGGGTTATAGAGCGCCAGACCCGAGCCTTGAATGCCGGGCAAACGGTTCAGGCGATCTTCCAGTTGCCGGTACAACGACTGCAGCTTCGGCAGCGAGTACGTGGATGGCGGCGGATTCAGCGCTACTTCGACTCGGTCCTTGATCTCGTAGCCAAAATCCTGGTGCTCTAGTTTGTTCAAACTTCTGGCCAGCATGGTTGCGCCAGCCACGAGCACGACGGAGAGAGTGGCCTGCACGACGAGCAGGGCCTTGCGGGCAAACGACGAGCGATCGCCAGTGCTGCGTCCGGATCCCCGAAGAGCGTCCGCGGGATCGGTGCGAGTGGCAAACCATGCAGGAGCCGCGCCAAAGATGATTCCAGTCAACAGCGCGAGGACGAAGGCAAATCCCAAAACAGGAAGAGACGGAACCGGGCTGATGGGAAGAAACGTAGCGCTGTGAAAAGCTAGAGAAAGAAGCAATCGCGCCGCCGCCACGGCGACGATCAGTCCAGCAATGCCACCGCCTATGGCGAGCAGCACACTCTCAGTAAGAGCTTGGGTGACAATCTGCTTCCGGGTGGCGCCAATGGCAAGGCGTACCGCGGTTTGCGCACGACGTGCGACTCCTCGTGCCAACAGCAGGTTCGCAACATTGGCGCAGGCGATCAGAAGGACTAATCCGCAAACTGCCAGCAGGATTTGAAGGCTGCGTCCATACTCCTCTTTCATAACCGCGACACCGGCGCCTGCAGGCACTACACTAATTACCTGTTTGGGAAGCATGCGGATTACGTCGGGCATCCAGTTGGCGGGATATCCTGAATCACGTTCCATCCATTGCCGCAGCATAGCAGTGAGGCGCGGAGCCATCCCGTTGATCGAAGCCCCGGGCCGCAGGCGTCCGATCACGCGGAGCCACGCGCTGACCGACTGCGTCATCAGATTGGCCTGACCTGAAATAAGTGGTTCCTGATGGACTGGCAGCCAAATGTCGGGTGGATCGCTGCGCAGTGTTTCGCCAAAGAATCCGGGAGGCGCAACACCGATCACAGTGAACGGGTGCCCGGCGATCATGAAGGTGGAACCGACTACCGCAGGGTCGGCGCCGTAGGTGGTTTGCCAAGCATGGTGACTGAGAACCACAACGGGCGGGGCCGAAGGGTTGTCATCCTCTGGAGTGAACACTCGCCCACCAAAGGAGCCGACTCCGAGTACCGAGAAATAGTTTCCCGTAACGAATTCAGACCGCATGGGTCGGGCAGCCGACTCCAGGCCCTCACGCCGCACGCTCAGTTGCCAGCCACCCGCCTGAAACGCCGTTATGTCTTCAAATTCCGGCATCTCTGCCTTGAGGCGCTCGAATAACGGATACGAGTACATCCCCCACCGGTCCTGGGGACCGCCCTCGACGCAGCAATCGTCGCCATCGCCAACGCGGTAAAGCATCGCCGGATCAGCAACCGGCAGAGAGCGCAACATCACGGCATGGATCAGCGTGAAGATTGCGGTAGTGCCGCCGATCCCTAAAGCCAGCGTGAGTATCCCCGCCGAGGTGAAGACCGGTGATTGCCGAAACTGCCGAAGCGTGTAGCGCAGGTTGCTGAGCAAATTTTGCATGCAAGGGCCTCTGGTGTCTTACGAAGGTGAGTGGCGGCGGGTTCTATCCAGCAAAGGAGAGACTCTCCCCGCAGCCCAGAGTTAGCGACTTTTTATGGACGTACTGTTGGGCGGTTTGTAATCTGAAGCCAAAACCAAACTCACGCAGATCAACGCAGATTTAGCGGATTGACGCGGATTTTCTTGGAATTGTGACGGGAACTGTACCTTGGAGACCCTCTACCGACGTGCATTCGTGAACCACAGGATTTCACCAACGGGACTCAGAGGTTCCGGAGATCTCCCTTGCCTATCTGTGTGAATCTCTAAAATCTGTGTTGATCTGCGTGAGTCTTTGCACTTGCAGTTGCTTTCTTCACTCTCGCCTCTCAGACTTCCGAATATTCGGACTCTTCTGGCGCGTTGGTTGGACTTTCAAAGAACAACTTGTAGCCATCCGGGCCTGATACGGATACATTAAGGGCACTACTTCGCAATTTCCAACCGATGCCCAAAAAGGTCCTGTCTATCTCAGGCAACGATGCCCTACGTGTGACTCGGCACATGCTGCTCAAGAGCCGGGGCTACGATGTGGTCTCCGCTGCAAATCTGCGCGAAACCCGGAACGCCTTGAAGTCTGGAGACTTCGATCTCGTAATCCTTGGCCTCTCCATCGATGGAAACACAAAGCGCGAAATGGCTAGCATCACGCGCAAGCTTTGCGGAAATGCAAAAATTCTGGAGTTGTGCCGCATCAGTCCCGAAGTTGCAGATGCAGATCATCATCTCCTAAGCGCTGAACCAGAAGAGGTTGACCAGGCAATCGGCCGCATCCTTCGCGGCGAGAAGATTGCGGACTAGCTATTCCGAAGTGCGGCCGTTCCGCACATTACAGCCGAAGAGGCGACAAACTATTGATTCACGCCGCTGGCCAGAAATCCGCCATCGACGCACAGGATTTCTCCGGTGACAAAGCTGGCAGCGTCTGAGGAGAGAAAAACCGCTGCGCCTGCGAGCTCCGTCACCTGGCCGAAGCGTTTCATGGGAGTACGCATGAGGAACTCCTGACCTCGTGCAGTTTCGTCGAGTAGCCGTTGGTTGAGTGGAGTGCGAAACACTCCCGGAGCAATCGCGTTTACGCAGACTCCGAGCTGTGCCCACTCCACGGCCAGCGACTTCGTAAGGGAGGCGACGGCGGCTTTGCTTGCAGCATAGGCTGCGACTTCATAGAGCGCTACGAACGAGCTGAGAGACGCGATATTCACGATCCGGCCGTAACGGCGTTCGATCATGTGCCGCCCGAAGATCTGGCAGGCACGCAGAACACCGGTCAGGTTGGTCTCCATGATGTCGTTCCACTCGGATTCGGGGACGTCGAGCGTGGGCGTACGTTTGGTCTTTCCGGCGGAATTGATCAAGATGTCTACTTTCCCTAAACGGGAGACCGTCTGCTGAAGCAGGTGGTCCAGCGATGCCCGGTTCCCCACGTCGGAGGCAACTCGAAGAGTGCGCCTGCCAATCTTCTCGATCTCTTTAGCCGTCGCCTCGACCTGGTCCTCGCGGCGAGAGGTGGGTACAACGTCGGCTCCTGCTTCCGCGAGACCGTGGGCTAGCGCGCGACCAATGCCGGACGTGCCGCCAATCACCACGGCAACTTTGCCGCTCAGGTCGAACGGAGCGAAGCTCATCTTGTGTGCCCGAAGACGCTAGACATTGTCGCTACCAATTCCACATGGTTCCGTCGAGTTTCCGGTTTACCGGCAGATATGCGCGCTCGTATGGGAACTTCTTCGCGAGCTTCTCGTCGTAGTCGACTCCCAGTCCCGGCTTGTCGCCCGGATGCAGGTAGCCCTTTTCGAAATAGTAGGAATGCGGAAAGACCTCATCGGTCTCCTTGGTGTGCCGCATGTATTCCTGGATTCCAAAATTGGGAATCGAGATATCGAAGTGCAGCGCTGCGGCCATCGTCACCGGCGAGAGGTCTGTAGCACCATGGCACCCGGTCTGCACGTGATACATGTCGGCGAAGGCCGAAACCTTCTTCAAATTGGTGATACCCCCGCCGTGAACCACCGTCATCCGCAAGTAGTCGATGAGCTGTTCGGAGATAAGGATGTTGGCGTCCCAGACGCTGTCGAAGATCTCGCCCAGGGCCAGCGGCGTCGTAGTGTGCTGGCGGACAATGCGGAAGCCTTCTTGCAACTCGGCAGGTACGGCGTCCTCGAGCCAGAAAAGATGATACGGTTCCAGCTCCTTCCCCAGTCGTGCGGCCTGAATGGGAGTAAGTCGATGGTGGGCATCGTGCAACAGATGCACATCGTCGCCGAACTTTACTCGCAGTGCCTCGAAGAGCTTGGGCACGTGCATCAGGTACTTTTCGCTCGACCAGAGATTCTCGGGGGGAAGTCCTTTCTCTGCCGGCTCGTAGAACATCTGACCGCGACCGACTCCGTAGGTGCTCTTCAGTCCCGGAACGCCTGACTGCGCGCGCACTGCCAGGTAGCCTTGCGAAATGTACTTCCCAACTTCGTCGATCGTCTGGCTGACGTCGGCTCCGTTGGCATGGCCGTATACCATCACTCCATTCCGGCTCTTGCCGCCGAGCAGGTTGTACACGGGCGTCTTCAGCGCTTTGCCCTTGATGTCCCAGAGCGCCATGTCGACTGCCGCAATTGCGCTCATGGTGACCGGCCCGCGACGCCAGTACGCGCCGCGGTACAAGTACTGCCAAATGTCTTCGGTCTGGAAAGGATCGCGCCCGATCAAACACGGAACTACATGATCGCTGAGATAGCTGGCTACGGCGAGTTCACGACCATTGAGCGTTGCATCACCGAGGCCGTAGATGCCTTCGTCGGTAACGATCTTTAGCGTAACGAAGTTTCTTCCTGGAGAGCAGACCAGGACCTTGGCGTCTTTGATCTTCATCTGCACACCTCACTCAAGTGCAGCAACGTCGTCCGCTTCGTGATTTTACTCAACGGGCCACCCTCGCACCGCCGCCCTTCATTAGCTTCTCGACTTCGGACAGCGTTGCCATCGTGGTGTCACCCGGAGTTGTCATCGCCAAGGCACCGTGCGCGGCGCCACATTCAACCGCCCATTGCGGATCGCGTCCGATGAGGAATCCATAAATCAGCCCCGAAGCAAAGGAGTCGCCGCCGCCAATACGATCGTAAATCTCGAGATTCTCGCGGGTTATCGAGCGATATAGTTTGCCTTCGTGATAACAAACTGCTCCCCAGTCATTGAATGTCGCGGTCTTCGCATTACGGAGCGTCGTAGCAACAGTTCTCAAATTGGGAAACTCGGAAACTACGCGTTCGATCATGCGACGAAAATGCTCAACATCGAGCTTGGACAAGTTTTCGTCTACGCCCTCGACCTTGAATCCGAGTGCGGCCGTAAAATCCTCTTCATTGCCGATCAAGACATCGACCAACGTCGCCAGTTCCCGATTGACCTCAGTGGCCCGCTTTTTTCCTCCGATCGCCTTCCACAAAGACTCGCGATAATTCAAATCGTAAGAAACGACTGCACCATTCGCCCGCGCTGCGGACATCGCTTCCTTTGCCACTTGCGGAGTAGTTTCGGACAATGCCGCGAAGATTCCGCCGGTGTGGAACCAGCGCGCCCGCTCCTTGGCAAAGATGAAATTCCAGTCGACGTCTCCAGCACGAAGTTGCGAGACCGCGGTATGTCCGCGATCGGAGCAGCCAACCGCCCCACGCACTCCGAATCCGCGCTCAGTGAAATTAAGGCCATTGCGAACTGTCCGTCCTACACCGTCGTAAGGAACCCATTTGACGTGCGACTGATCAACGCCACCTTGATAAATGAGGTCCTGCACCAGACGACCGACGGGATTATCCGCAAGCGCCGTAATCACCGCAGTGTCCATACCGAAGCAGCGGCGAAGACCGCGAGCCACGTTGTACTCGCCGCCTCCTTCCCAAACCCGGAAAGTCCGCGTGGTCGAGATGCGAGTGTCGTAAGGGTCGAGGCGAAGCATTACCTCTCCGAGGCTTACGAGGTCCCATCTACATTCTGATTTTGGCTTGATCGTGAGTGGCGGCATCGAGCGGTTCGTTCGTCGGCATTAACTGCCAGCACGTCGGATGACTGCATTACGATTCGGCAGCGGCTGCGGGATAGTCCGCTCGGAAAATCCCATCTGACGGGAAATCTCTTTGCAAGTAGCCGCCAGTGTCGCGCCAATTTCGCGTTCCTGTTTCAGGATGCGCGAGGATGGACCGGAAATGCTGATCGCGCCAACGGATACTCCCGACTCGTTAACAATCGGCGCGCCAATACACGCAACGCCAGGCTCGTTTTCTTCCTGATCCGTGGCATAGCCCCGTCGCTTCACGATCTCCATTTCGGTTCGCAACTTGCGCAACTCGGTTGGAGTGAGAGTGTCAAAAACCGCTTCGAGATCGTGCTCAGCGGCGTGAGTGATCAGGGCTTTCCCAAGTGAAGTGTTTGCGATGGGCATACGGCTGCCAACCATCGCTGACATACGGAATGGCCGAGAGCTTTCCAACAAATCTATGTACAGCACTTCCCCACCATGCAGGACCGCCAAGTTAATGGTCTCGTTGAAGCGCAACTGCAATTTGCGCATATAAGGCTGTGCAACCTGCTTCACGTCACGGCGCAGGCTCGAAGCATGCTCGAACAATTTGATTCCGAGACGATAGCGATGACCGTCCGTTCCGCGTTCCACGTATCCGCGTTCGCAGAGTGTGTGCAGCAAACGGAATGCCCGACTTTTGTTCAGCGAAACGCGTTTTGAAATTTCGCTAAGCTGAAGCTCTTCCGAATCTCGAAAGCTCTCAAGAACGTCCAGGGCCTTCAATACAGCTTCAACCACATACTTGTCGTTAGTTTCTCGCGGTAACTTCATAGTAAGGTTTCGGGAGGCAAAACAAAAATTCCATTCCACGAAGTGCGAGACATTCTCGAAGAAGCAGCACTCTTTGTCAAATCGCGGTAAATCGCCACCGAAACCGATGATCACCCGCAAGGATTTTGTAGAGTGAAATCCGAGTGGTCAAAATCTCCGAATTTTTGGCTTGGCCCTTTCCAATCGCATTCCGCATTTGCTCTACTACTTCAATTCGGTGGTAGTCAAAGCTTTGATCCGGATAGAGGCAAACGCAGTTATGCGATTAGTAAGCTTTCAGAGTGACGGACACGCCGGGGCGGGACTTTTGCGCGAGGACCGTGTGTTTCCACTTAAGAACGTAGGGTTTGCCGATGCAGTGTCGTTCATCGCGGCAGGAGAGAAGGAGCATGAGCGTGTCGAGGGTTGGCTAAAGGGAGCTTCGTCGCGCGATCTGATCCCGCTGGATTCCATAAAGCTAACGGCTCCGATCCCTCGACCGCCCAAGATTCTTTGCATTGGGCTCAACTACCGCGATCACGCGAAGGAATCCAATATGGAAGTTCCTTCAGTGCCGACGGTATTCGCAAAGTACGCCTCGTCTGTGATTGGCCCCGGTGATGCCATCGTGCTCTCCTCGGCAACGCAGAAGCCTGACTATGAAGCCGAATTCGCCGTCGTGATTGGAAAGCGAGCGAAGCAAGTTCAGCGCGCGCAGTGGAAAGACTGCGTGTTTGGATACACGATCGTGAACGACGTAAGCGCGCGCGACGTGCAACTTGCGACATCACAGTGGACGCTGGGTAAAAGCTTCGACACGTTCGCTCCGATGGGTCCCCACGTAGTTACGACTGACGAAGTTCCCGATCCGCATGCATTGGACATTCGTCTCAGCATCGGCGGCGAAACGCTGCAGCACTCCAATACACGTGAACTGATTTTCGGTATACCCGAGCTGATCGAATACCTTTCGCGAATGATGACGCTTGAGCCTGGCGACATTATCAGTACCGGGACTCCCGCAGGAGTCGGGCTCGGACGAACTCCACCACGATGGCTGAAGCCTGGCGAGGAAGTGCTGATTGAGATCGACAGGATTGGAACGTTGCGTAATCCGGTGATCGCTGAGAAAGCAGTGCATTGAAATCCAGTGGAGGGCCACTGTTTTGAAACAAGTCTCACGCCGAGCTTTTTGCCAAAGTACGCTCACCGGTATCGCCAGCTTGGCGGCAACACAACTTCTCTCCGCAGACAGCACTCAGACTCCAAACCTCGGACTTGACTTAGCGAAATTTGAACGCCCAGGAGTACTGGCAGCCGCGAAGCGTTACCTGCATGAGCGTCCCATCACGATCACAGACTCTTCAAGCCCACGCAGCGCCGGCGGAAAGCATGACTACTTCTCCGAAGCGGACTATTGGTGGCCCGATCCGAAGAATCCGAATGGTCCTTATATCCAGCGCGATGGTATGTCGAACCCGGAGAATTTCACTGGGCACAGGCATGCGCTGATTCGTTTGGGTGTTCGGGTTCCAGCGCTGACCGCGGCATGGATCCTCACACGTGATCGCAGTTATTCGGATGCCGCCGCAGAGCATCTGCGGGCCTGGTTTCTGAATCCCGCCACGTTGATGAATCCGAATCTTCAGTACGCGCAGGCTATTCACGGTCGTACCACCGGGCGCGGAACCGGGATCATCGATACGATTCATCTAGTGGAAGTGGTTCGATCGGTTCCATTTCTAGCCGCATCCAGGTCGCTCTCGTCCGCGGATCACGAAGGCGTGAAGAAATGGTTCGCGCAGTACGTCAATTGGCTAACCACATCGAAGAACGGGCAGGACGAACGCGACGCCAAGAATAATCACGGCACCTGGTGGGTGACGCAGGTTGCAGAGTTTGCCACCTTCACTGGGGACGAAAAGCTGTTGAGCTATTGCCGTGATCGTTTCAAAACGGTGTTCGTGCCGAATCAGATTGCTGCGGATGGATGCTTTCCTGAAGAACTACGCCGCACCAAGCCTTACAACTACACGCTGTTCAACATGGCTGGACTGGCAACGATCTGCCAAACTCTCAGCAACTCACAGGACAATCTGTTCACCTTTGCTCTCCCGGACGGCAGAGGGCTTCGTAAGGCTATGGATTACATGTTCCCTTACATACGGAACAAGGCGTCCTGGCCGCACAAGCCCGACGTCGAGTACTTTCAGTATTGGCCGATCCGTCAGCCCAGTCTGCTGTTTGCGGGCCGTGCGTTCTCGAATCCGGAATACATAGAGGTGTGGCAGACTCTTCCTGTTGAACCTGAGGTCGAGGAAATAGTTCGTAATAATCCAATCCGTCAGCCACTCCTGTGGGTGAAGCAGTAGCGACGCTCACCGTGGGCTGTGCTTCTGCCAGAGCCGAACTGGTGTACTGTTGTGACGAATCTCGCTATGAGCTCTATCTCTTCAGCGCCACGACACGATCTCGTGCAGCAATTTGAGACGGCAGCAACGTCTGCTGCAGCTTCCGTGGAGCGTGTGATTTATGCTGCGGGAGCTCTTGCGGCGGCGGTCAAGAAGATAGCGACCGGTCGAATTGCGGTAGGGCAAACACTCGACCTTCCCTCCGACCTGTTCTCTGAGTTACGCAAATTGCCCGGTGTAGTCACTGGTAGATCCAAACAGGAACTGGCCACTTGCGACGTGGGCATTACGGAAGCCTTTGCGGGCGTTGCACGAACCGGCTCAGTTTGCGTTGCCGTGGATCACGACTACTCCGGCTCGATAAGCCTGCTCGCACGCATGCATATCGCGGTACTTTCTGCGGAGAAGATTACCGAACGGCCAGGCGATCTGTTCAATCCACAGTTCCTGAATGGGAAAGCTATGCGACGGAACTTCGTTTTTATTACTGGCCCGAGCGCAACTGCCGATATGGGTCCGCTGGTACGCGGGGTGCACGGTCCTCATAAGTTGCACATCATCATCCTGGAGTAGAGAGTGTCGAGTCCTGCCCCAGTAGCTTCGCCTCGGACAGTCGCCGACAAGAGCGAGAAGCCAGCCTTACTCGCCGCGATTCGGATGGCACTTGAGATCGAGAGCGCCGCCGTTCGCCACAACACCCAGGCATTTAACAGCGGACGTTATCTCGCGACGGCCGAGATCCCAGATTACGACCGACTCAAAGACAAAGCGCGAGCCACAAAAGAAGCTGCGATCGCCCGGCTGCCGGAGCTACTGGCGACTCTCGAGGCCAGCGTAAAGCGCAACGGCGGACATTTCTTCCTGGCGAAGACCGGAGAGGAAGCTGGGCGCTACATAACCAAGGTCTGCACAGATCACCAGGTTCGCCTCGTGGTGAAGGGCAAGAGCATGACTTCGGAAGAGATTCATCTGAATCACTACCTCGAGGCTGCAGGTATCGAAGTCGCTGAAACCGATCTGGCGGAGTTCATTCTGCAGATTGCGGATGAGCAGCCGTCACACCTTATCGGCCCCGCAATTCACTACAGCCGCGAGCGCATTACTGCGCTCTTCAAAAGGAAGTTTCAAACCGATCTGCCTCTTGACACTGGAGAAGAGCTCACCCGCTTTGCGCGCGAGATGCTGCGGCAAAAGTTTTTGAATGCCGACGCCGGCATTTCCGGAGCGAACTTTGTGGCTGCGGACACAGGCAGCATTGTGCTAGTAGAGAGCGAAGGCAACATTCGCCTAACGTCACAACTCCCGCCGCTGCATATCGCAATTACTGGCGTTGAAAAGGTGTTGCCAAAGCGCGAAGATCTCGGTCCGTTCATTGAACTGATCGCACCCAGCGCAACAGGACAAGGTCTCGCATCCTATACCACCGTTCTGACACCTCCGCTGACTGCCGCACCCCTGATGTCGGATCGCGTTACACAGCGCGAGTTCCATCTTGTGCTGGTGGATAACGGCCGGCTACAGATGCGCGAAGACCCTGTACTGCATGAAGCCTTGTACTGCATCCGCTGCAGCGCATGCCTCAACTCGTGCGCAAATTTCCAGACGGTTGGAGGCCACGCGTTCGGCGGCGAAACCTACTCCGGCGGAATCGGCGGATCGTGGGAGGCCGGGACTCGCGGACTGCTCAACGCACGATTCAGCGAGCTGTGTACAGGGTGTTCGCGCTGCGTAATGCAGTGCCCGGTTCGCATCGATATTCCCTGGTTGAATTCGAATCTGCGTGAGCGGATCAATGAACGCGATTTGGAAAAGTCCGGCGGCATCCTGGAGAAAGCAGCCGCTGCGCAGTTTCGAGCCAAGGCTCCGTTGCCAAAGATATTTTTCGGCAGATACGACTTGTTCGGAAAATGGGGAACTCGCCTCGCTCCTCTGTCGAACTGGGTGAACCATCTGCCGCTCACACGCGCGTTGATGGAGCGACTCGTCGGAGTGGACCGCCGCCGCGAGCTTCCGTCATTTCCCAATAAGAGTCTCGCGCATGCAGCTAGAAGATCGGCTCCTGCAAGGTCATCGCCAGATCGCGGCCGCGCAGCTCTCTTTCCTGACATCTTTACGAACTACGGTTCTCCCGAAAGGGGAGTTGCGACTGTGGAAGTCCTAAGATCGTTCGGTATCGATCTGGTACTTACCGAGGTTTCTCCCGATGGTCGCGCTTCGCTATCGCAAGGGCTGATTCGAACAGCAGAACAGCAGGCCAAGCGCACCGGCGAAGTGCTATTGAAATACATTCGCGATGGACGAGAGATCATCGTGATCGAGCCGAGCGCGCTGGCTATGCTTCGCCTCGATTACCGTCGCTTCCTCTCGCCAGACATTTTTGAGCAAATACGGGCCCACAGCTTTGAAGGCGTTGAATATCTCTGGCGAATCTTCCAGGAGAGGCAGCTAGATGTTGCCGATTTCTTTGCGGCCTCCCGTCATCCGTTGGGGGCGAGGCTCTTCTATCACAGCCACTGTCAACAAAAGACAATTGGGGCCGCCGCTCCGACTGAAGCATTCCTCCGCGCGGCGGGATTCGACGTGGTAACGTCCCGCGTCGAATGCTGCGGCATGGCCGGCAGTTTTGGGTACAAAAAGGACTTTTACGATCTCAGCATGGCAGTGGGGCAGGATCTGTTCAATCAAGTGCGAGCCGCCGAAGCCGAAGGTGGTAGGCGGACGCTAGTCGCCACCGGCACGTCATGTCAGGAACAACTCCATGCTGGACTGCAGCGCAAGGTCTTTCATCCAATGGAAGTGCTCGCGGCGATCCAGAAAAATCTATGAGCCGAAGCAAGGAACAAGGAAAATAATAGGGGAGATTTCCAATTCGGCCTGGAATTCGTCGAATTCTGCCCAAAATCTGCAAATTTTCGTTCGAGGCAGGGAATTAACAGGGAACTCTGTAAAGTTTCGTCAAACCTGCCCGCAGTGAAGCATTTAGCGCCATTTTTTGCGGGATTCAAAAAATTAACAGGAAACGAAGCAGGGATTTTTCATCCCATTTCGGGAAAAAATATTCAGCCCGGCTAGACCAGAACTCTAGCCCTTGAAGTTGCGGCTGGCCGATCTGCAATTCCCATTCGATGCCTACTGCTACTGCCCGACCGCTGCTGCCAATCCGTCACTCCTCCCGCTCGTCTTGTCGACGACCGAATAACCAAGGCTCCTGGAAATCGCCGTTGCGGCATTCTTGGCCGCAGCCGCGAATACCGGCACCTTTTCGCGGGTAACCCGTGTCGTCGGGCCCGACACGCTCACAGCGGCCGCGATCTTTCCTGACGACTCGAAGATCGGAGCACCAATACACCGCGACCCAAGGTATGCCTCTTCGTTGTCGAGGGAGTATCCGCGCTGACGGATTTGCGCGAAGTCCTTGCGCAAACTTGCGACATTCTTGACTGTGTGGGGAGTGAATCGCTCGAATGCCAAACCGGTGAAGAAGTACTGCTGCTCTTCTTCCGGCACGAAAGCCAGCATCGCCTTTCCCAAGGCCGTGCAATACACCGGGCGTCGAATGCCGACTTGCGACACGAGCCGGAACGTGTGGCTACTCTCCATTACGTCCAGATAGAGAACCTCGCGTCCATCCAGAACCGCAAGATTCACCGTCTCTCCAGTCGCACGCCAGAGTTGCTGCAGCACCGGACGACTGATCTTGCGCAACGTCGTCTGATACGACAGCCCCGATGCCAGTCGCGCCAGACGAACGCCGATAGCATAGGCTCCCGAGCTGTCGCGAAAGACATAACCCTCATGCTCTAAGTGCGCAAGAAAGCGATATGCAGTGCTCTTATTGATTCCGGTTTGCATCGCGACGTCCTTCAATTGCAGACCGGAAGGAGCATCGTGCAGCGTTTCTAAAATATGTAAGACCTTGGTTACGACCCCTACTGGGGCTGACTTCGACTCACGCGGCCTAATCATCGGAAACTCCTCAATTTACTGCCGGGACAGGATGCCACAGATTTCATGCTCTGAAATATACATTTTTTAGCTTGAATTCGTAAGTAAATCCTTGTTATAGCTTTTGCCCGCCGAGGGCGATCGGCTCGGGAATACTTGCGCAGATATTTTAAAGGTTAAAACTAATATTTTTCATCTTGAATTCGTCGCAAATCCTCTGATATAGGTTCTCGTCCGTTGCAGACCAACGTTCGACGCGGCTCTCCAGTTGAAGGCTAACGCCGGCCTGCTCCCAGACAGTGGAGGCATCGATGCTGTTCACAAAGAAATCGACCCTGACGTCGATCATTTTATGTATCGCGTTTTCTCTTCCTGCATTTTCCCAAGCTCGAGGTGGTGAGACCAACGGAACAGTCACCGACTCATCAGGCGCGGTAGTACCTGGCGCAACCGTCACGCTCACCAACCAGGGCACAAACATCCAGAATACGGCCAATACAAATAACAACGGATACTTCGTATTCGTGAACGTGCAGCCCGGCGCCTACAAACTGAAAGTGGAGAAGCCTGGGTTCAAGTCTGTGGAATCTTCTTTCCAAGTTACGGTTAACCAGGCTGTGGCGCAAAATATGACGCTCGAAGTTGGGAGTGCGTCAACCACCGTGGAGGTCACCGCCGCAGCTCCCGTGCTTGATAGCACAACCACTGAGCTCGGTACTGTGATTGAAGAGAGAACTGTGCAGTCTCTGCCGCTGAATGGCAGAAACTTTACGCAACTGTTGACGCTTACTCCAGGAGTTACGCCCGTTTCGACTTCACAGAATAAGAGCATTGGCGGCGTGGAAGGTAACGTCGGGATTCCTGGATCAGGATTCTCTGATCCGTCGTTCCACGGTCAGGAGAACCGATCGAAGCTGTACTTCTATGACGGGATCATCAATACCAACATACGCGGCCCGACATATATCGTGATCCCGAACCTCGACATGGTTCAGGAATTCAAGGTCGTCGGCCAAGATGCCCATGCCGACATGGGCGGCGCTGCCGGCGGCGTCGTCAACATGGTCTCGAAGTCTGGAACTAACAAATTCCACGGATCGGCGTTCGAATATGTTCGGAACAATGCCTTTGACGCTCGCAACGGATTCACTGATGTGGACGCTTTCGGCAATCCCAAAGCACCGGCCGCGTACCACCAGAATCAGTTTGGTGCGACCGTTTCGGGCCCGATCATCCACGATCGCACATTTTTCTCGTTTGGATATGACGGATGGCGATACAGTCAACCGACTCAGCAAACGTTTTATATACCGACGCCAGCAGAAATAAATGGCGACTTCTCACAAACCACTGTGTCAGGCACTTCAAACCAGATCTACAATCCGTATTCGACCCGCGGCACTGGAAGCAATCTGGTCCGCGATCCCTTCCGCTGCGATGCCACCACGGGCGCTCCGCTTCCGGTCAACGCCCAAAACCAGCAGACGCAGACCGGGGTGATCTGCAACAAGATTCCTCAAGCTTTGATTAATCCTGCAATGCAGGCATTCTTCAAGACCTATTCGGCGACACCGAACTACGCCAATCCAATCGACCCGACCAAGAACTTCATTCAGAATCGCCCATCAATCAATAACTCAGACGGATACAACGCCAGAGTCGATCACCGTTTTGGTCAAAGAGACAACGTGTTCTTGCGCTTCACCCAGCAAAACAACAACACATTTTCTCCTATCGGCGAAGCGGGATCGACCTCCGGCGGATCACCGGGGAGAAATTATGGCGGTGATTACGTACACACGTTTGGACCAAATCTGATTTTCGACTTCCGGGCGGGATACGCTGGGCGACCGGGGGTCGATTCCAGCCAACAGAACACTCACACCGCTGGAACGGCGCCACTGACTCAGGCTGGGTTCACAGACATCGACAAGTACAACGGTATGCTAGTGACGCTCGCCGGACCGTGGAACAACGCGGGCGGAAGCTCAAGTTACGGCGTCCGGGGTGGTGCACTGCGAGAAAACCCAACCCGAAGCTTCACACCGAGCATTCAATGGCTCAAAGGAAACCACAACATCAAGGCTGGTTTCTGGTACATCAACGCAAAGCGTGTCCAGGACAATACCTTCCAAACTTTTGGATTTAGCAACACTCAGACCGAGAATCCACAGAATACGAGCAACACCGGCCTGTCTTTGGCCTCGGCGCTACTAGCTTTTCCCAGTTCCGCTTCGGGACAGCTCCCGAATCGAGCTGGCGGAGAAGTTTCCTTCACATATGCGTCTTGGGCCGCCTACCTCCAGGACGAATGGAAGGTCAAGCCAAACTTAACCTTAACCTTCGGCCTGCGTTATGACTATTTGACGCAGCCGCAAACGGACGATGGACGCCTTTGGAATTCTCTCGACCTGCAAAATCAGCGCTGGATTATCGGAGCAACGACTATGCCGGCGTTATGCAGCGTTGCGAAGCAAGCGCCTTGTATTCCAGACGGGATCAATCTAACAACGGGCGTCTACACGGCAGCAAACGATTTTCGGAACGATCCGCACTTCGCAAATGTAGTGTTGGCGGGCAAGCAGTTCTTCGCTCCAGGTCCAGTCAAGGACAACTTCGGGCCAAGATTCGGATTGGCCTGGCAACTTCGTTCGAAGACCGTCTTGCGAACCGGAGCCGGTCTCTACTGGGATGCTCTACCCGCACGAAGTCAATATGCGCAGAATGACCTGGAAGCCGAAGTGTGGCCTGATGCCGTAGCCTTTGCGACAGGCAATGTCAACACTGATGCTGCATTCACGAATGGCTCGGCCCAGCCTGTCAGCGGCATCCAGGGACACTTCCCAGTCACACTACCCACCACTACTCCGTGGGCGATCGGTGGATTCAGCGACGATCCGCGGTACAAAGATCCGTACTCACTGCAGTACCACGTGGAGATACAGCAGGAGTTGACGGCGCACACGATGTTCTCGATTGGCTACGTTGGAAGCCAGAACGGAAGGCTGCCGTTCTCAGGCTTGGCCAACGCCGCCAGACAAGCCACTCCAAACAGTACCTGCGCAGCAACCGATACAGCTTGCAAGAATGCCTATACCGCTTCCATCGATGCCCTGCGGTATATGCCGTGGGTCAATATCAACAATTACACGATGAGCATCGCTCGTTCGAGCTACAACGGGTTCGAGAGCAAGCTGGATCATCGTTTTGCGAACGGGCTGAGCTCGTTAGTGTCCTACACCTGGAGTAAGTCCATCGACGAGGGCAGCGGGTACTTTGGAGTGGAGAATTCCTTATCCGGTGGAGGTTCCACGGTTCAGACCTTCGGCAATCTGCGTAGCGCCCGTGGCGTCTCCGGCTACGATATTACCCACTTCTTCTCCTGGGCTAATGTCTACGAACTTCCCTTTGGACGCGGGAAACGATTCCTCACCGGTGGTCCTCTGTCCTGGCTGCTGGGTAACTGGGAATCAGACTCCATTCTGCAGGCCCGTTCGGGAACTCCTTACAATTTGCAGGTGAGCGGTGATATTGCGAACCTGAAAGGCAGCGCTCCCAGCATCGGCACTTATGGAAGGCCGAACGTCATCGCCAATCCGTTCGCTGCTGGACCAGTTGCTGCCAATCCCGATCCGCTATGTCACTTCACTGTTTCTCAAACGATTCCTGCTGGCCAGCCCAGCGCCGGGAAAAAGGGCAGTGCCCCTGACGTGGTAGGGAACAGTACAAATTACTTTAATCCTTGTGCCTTCACACAGCCTCAGGGCTCATTTGGAAACTTTGGAAGAAATGGTTTCCGGGGTCCGGCAGTTTGGAACACGGACTTTGCTCTGATGAAGAATTTCTTACTGGGCGAACAAATGAGACTGCAGCTGCAATTCCAGTTCTTCAACATCTTCAACGTGCAGAATTGGGAGGCTCCGTCTCAGGTCACGATCAACTCGTCTGGGACAACTGTTAATCCGAAAGCAGGGCAAATCACAACCCTTGCTCAGGGAACAACGCCGAGGCAGATGCAGTTCGGCCTGCGGTTCGTGTTCTAACCTTCTCGGGCTCGCTGTTTTCGGCGGTCGATATTGACCGAAGCAGCGGGCCTCAGTCGTCTACAGTTACAGCTCTAATGTCGACCAAACAGCTTCCAGGCCGGCGTAATTTTGTCCGAAACCTCGCGGTGGGACTAACCGCCGTTCCCATATCAGGAATCGCACAAGCGGTTTCTCCTGGCGGCAGTAAGTCAAGGGCTTCCGGACAGGCAGACCGCCGCTACATTCTTGACGTACGTGACTTCGGCGCAGTGCCAGACGGCAAGACACTGGCCACAAAATCAATCCAGACTGCTTTCGACAAGTGCCACGAAGCCGGTGGAGGAAAAGTAGTCATCCCGCCGGGCAGATATCTGAGCGCTCCCTTGTTTCTGCGCAGCAACATGGAGCTTGAGCTTCTGCCCGGCGCCTATCTGCTCGGCAGCACGAACTTCGATGACTATCCGACCATCCAGGGCCGCTGGGAAGGGCTCGACCGTACCATCTTTGCTTCCCTGCTTACCGGCCAGGATCTCGAGAATGTCACGATCTCGGGACGCGGAACTATCGATGGTCAAGGGCAGGGATGGTGGAAGGCGCACCGCGAGACTCAGGCACTACGGCGCAAGCTGGGCCTCGAAGGGCGTGAGCCGGAGAATCCTCCGGGATCGCCGCTGCAATGGCCTCGTCCCCGCCTCATTAATCTGTATCGCTGTAAGAACGTCCACATTTCGGGAATCGCCATTCTGAATTCGCCCTCGTGGCAGGTGCATCCTGTGCTCTGCGAGGACATCTGCATCGACGGCGTGACCATCTGGGCGCCGGGAGATTCTCCGAACACAGACGGCATCGATCCTGACTCTTGCCGGTTGGTGCGCATTTCTAACTGCTACATCAGTACCGGCGATGACTGCGTGGTCATCAAGTCCGGCTACAAGTACCAGCCCGGGGTGAAACAGATTCCCAGCGAAGACATCACTGTCACCAACTGTGTGTTCGGTACTGGCCATGCGGGAGTCGCGATTGGCAGCGAGACCTCTGGAGGGGTGCGCAACGTTACCGTCAGCAATTGTGTGTGCAACGGCACGCGGCGTGGGCTGTACATCAAGAGCGCTCGAGGACGGGGAAATATCGTCGAGAACTTCAGGGCCTCGAATGTCGTGCTCAAAAACATTACCGACACTGCAGTCCACGTCGGAATGTTCTATACCGGCAGCGACCGCACTGCACGCGTGGAGAAGAACGAGGCCACTCCTACGTTTCGGAATTTTCATTTCAGCGACATCATTGTTGAACAGGCGCCTCATGGCGTAATCGTCGAAGGCCTGCCAGAGAATCCGATTCGGGAATTTAGCCTGGAAAACGTAAGTGTGAATGGCGTTGGAACTGGATTAAACTGCTCCAACACGCAGCAAGCACGGTTTGAACGTCTTACTGTGAACTCAGACACCGGCCCTTCCTTCTCTTTCAGTGATGTGCGCGATCTGGAAATCTCTCGGTTTCGTTCAGCGAAAACAGCTCCGGAGCAGGTTGTGATTCGCATGGAACGGGTCGAAAATGTATCTGTAACGTCCTGCCAGGCGCCGGAGTCGAGCCGCGCTCTGCTTGAATTTCATGGACCGGGATCGCGGGATGTAGTGCTGGCATTGAATCGCGTGCCGAAGGGCGTGCAGGAGGTCGCATTTGCCGAAGGAGCGGATACGTCCGTAGTGGAAAAGCGTGCCTGAAACTCTGACTCAAACCCGGATACTGAAACTTGATCGCCGCGACAATGTAATGATCGCGCTCGCAGACCTGCGTGCGGGAGAAGAGGTGAGCCTCGGGAAGGAGACTCACAGCGTCGTGACCAACGTCGCGGCAAAGCACAAGTTTGCTCTGAAGGAGTTTGCGCCGGGCGATCAGATCATTATGTACGGAGTGGTCGTGGGCAAGGCAACGCAGCCCATCCGCGAAGGCGAGGTCATTACTACTCGCAACATTCGACATGAAGCCTCCGACTTTCACCAGAAATCAGAAAACTATGCATGGCACGCTCCTGATGTGTCGGGCTGGAAGAACCGCACGTTTCTGGGCTACAAGCGCGCCGATGGACAGGTAGGCACGCGCAATTACTGGCTGGTTGTTCCGCTGGTCTTTTGTGAGAACCGCAACATTGATGTATTGCGCAAGGCTTTCGACGAAGGACTCGGATACGCTCCGCCGCAGGTTTACCGTCAGCAGGTGGCGGATCTTGCTCGCCTGTATCGCGAAGGGCGAGTCGATGCAATCAAGACGTACCAGCACACGAGCGAAGATGGACACCGGCAACCTCACGGGTTCTTTGAAAATGTCGATGGCGTCAAATTCCTCACGCATGAGCGTGGCTGCGGCGGCACGCGCGAGGATGCGAGAAACCTGTGCGGGCTGATCGCCGGTTATCTCCACCATCCCAATGTTGCCGGGGCTACTGTCCTTAGCCTCGGATGCCAGCATTCTCAGGCGGACATCCTGCGCGAGGAGATCGCTAAGCGCGATACACATTTTGCCAAGCCGCTGATCCTTCTCGAGCAACAAGGCAGCGCCTCGGAGCGCGCAATGCTTTCGCAGGCGATACGAGAGACATTCCTCGGGTTGGTGCAAGCCAATCGCGCGCAACGAGAGCCCGCGAGTCTCGACAAACTTTGTGTCGGATTGAAATGTGGCGGATCGGATGGTTTCTCTGGACTCTCCGCCAATCCGGCTATCGGACATGTCTCCGATTTGCTCGCGGCTTTGGGTGGAAGCAGCATCCTTGCTGAATTTCCCGAACTTTGCGGAGTCGAGCAAGCACTCATCAATCGCTCGACGAGCCAAGAAGTCGCTGATCGATTCATCACGTTGATGCGCGACTACGCGGCGCGTGCCAAGGCTGTACGCGCCAGTTTCGAAATGAATCCGTCGCCGGGAAATATTAAAGATGGACTCATTACCGACGCGATGAAGTCCGCAGGGGCTGCACGCAAAGGCGGAGATTCCCCGGTGACCGCCGTCCTGGATTATCCGGAGTACGCAACCGAACCTGGGCTGAACCTCCTCTGCACTCCAGGCAGCGACGTGGAGGCCGTGACTGCGCAAGTCGGCGCGGGGGCAAACGTTGTTCTCTTCACTACAGGCCTCGGCACTCCCACCGGCAATCCCATCGCCCCCGTAATCAAGATCTCGACCAATTCACAACTGGCTCAAAGCATGGCGGACGCGATCGACGTAGACACGGGAACAATCATCGCCGGCGAGGAGTCCGTGGAAGACGCTGGTGAACGCATCCTTGGTGTGATCACAAAAGTTGCAAGTGGCGAGATGAAGACCAAAGCGGAACTGCTTGGACAAGACGATTTCATTCCCTGGAAACGAGGCGTTTCGCTCTGAACCCTAACGGCAGCAATCCGGCGATGTTTCGTCTTGATGGAAAAACCGCCGTCATCACCGGCGGCGCCAGCGGTATCGGACAGGCGATCGCGCTTTGCTTCGCTCAACAGGGAGCCGCGGTCCACATTCTTGAACTAGACAAAGCCAATGCAGAGCAGACGACGGCAACCATTCGTGAGCAGGGCGGGACGGCAGAGTGGCACACTTGTGATGTCTCCAACCAACAGCAAGTCAAGGACGTGTTCTGCAAAATCGGTGGCAGCAATCCAATTCACGTTCTCGTGAATAATGCCGGAGTCGCCCACGTTGGCAAACTCGAAACCACAACAGAGGAAGATTTCGAGCGCATCTTCCGCATCAACGTTAAGGGCACTTACAACTGCATGTACGCCGTGATCGACTACATGAAGACGGGCGGTGGCGGCGTAATCCTGAATCTCGCTTCGATTGCGGCCACTGCCGGACTCGCGGATCGCTTTGCATATTCCATGAGCAAAGGAGCAGTGCTGACGATGACCTACTCGGTGGCGCGCGATTATGTGGCCCAGAATATTCGCTGTAACTGCATTTCGCCCGCCCGCGTTCACACTCCTTTTGTCGACGGTTTCGTGCGCAAGAACTATCCCGGACGCGAGCAGGACATGTTTCAGAAGCTTGCCCAATCGCAGCCGATGGGCAGAATGGCCCAGCCAAGCGAGGTAGCGTCGCTCGCTCTATTTCTCTGTTCAGACGCTTCCAGTTTCATAACCGGAACCAATTATCCGATTGACGGAGGATTTCTCAACCTGCACGGCTAGGTCAGGCAGGCAGGACTCCTTCATGCGGATCGACTCCCACCAGCACTTCTGGCGCTATGACCCGGTACGAGACGGCTGGATTACACAGGAAATGGCAGTCCTGAAACGGGATTTCATGCCCGAGGAGCTGAGTGAGCGAATGCGGGAGAGCGGGGTTGATTGTTCGATCGCTGTCCAGACGGATCAGTCGGAAACGGAAACTCACTTCTTGCTCGATCTTGCAGCAAAGAATTCGGCGATCGCAGGAGTGGTGGGGTGGGTGAACTTACTGGACAAGAACGTCGAACAGCGACTGGAACAATTCTCGCGTAATCCGAAGCTGCGGGGGTTCAGGCACATCGTTCAGGCCGAACCTGATGATCGCTTCCTGATGCGCGATGACTTCCTCCGAGGAATACGCGCTCTGCCTCGCCACGACTTTACGTACGACATCCTTGTCTACGCGCGCCAGCTTCCGGCTGCTGTCGAATTTGTCAAACGCTTTCCCGCGCAGAAGTTCGTCGTGGATCATCTTGCCAAGCCATCGGTCAAATCGGGGGAGATTGACGCGTGGGCTCGGAACATCCGCGATTTGGCAAAGAGCCCAAATGTGTACTGCAAGTTATCAGGTCTGGTGACTGAAGCCGATTGGGCCTCCTGGAACGCCGAGACTCTTCGTCCTTACCTGGATGTTGTATTTGAGGCGTTTGGAACAGATCGTCTCATGTTCGGGTCTGATTGGCCGGTATGTTTGCTGGCTGCCAGCTACGCGCAGGTGAAGGAAGTTATCGAGAATTACACACGAGATCTCTCCGCGGATGAGAAGGCACGCATCTTTGGACTGAACGCAGCCCGATTCTATGGACTTGCAGCTTAAAGACAAGGTCATCGTCATCACGGGTGGCGCCAAGGGGATTGGCGCAGCCATCACGCATACCAGTGTCGACGAGGGCGCGATCCCGGTGATTGTCGATCGCGATCAGCAGGCGTTGCAACAAATCGAGAAGGAGCTGAAGGCCAAGCACAAGCAAGTGGTATGTATGGCTGCCGAATTGAGCAAGCCGGAAGAGTGTCGCCGGATTATCTCTGAAGCCAGCCGTCAGCTCGGGCGAATCGATGCGCTGGTAAACAACGCTGGCGTAAATGACAAAGTTGGTCTCGAGCAAGGTAGTCCCGAGGAATACATCGCATCGCTTGAACGGAATCTTCTGCACTACTACAACATGGCGCATTATGCGTTGCCGCATTTGAAGAAAGCGCGCGGGGCGATCGTCAACATTAGTTCCAAAACAGCACTCACGGGACAGGGCGGTACTTCAGGATACGCATCAGCCAAGGGTGCGATCCTGGCACTGACGCGAGAATGGGCCGTCGAACTCCTCCCATATCAAATCCGCGTTAATGCGATCGTGCCGGCCGAAGTGATGACGCCCCTTTATCGTCAATGGCTCGATACGTTCCCAAATCCTGACGAAAAGCTGGCCGCCATCACCGCCAAGATTCCGCTGGGCAAACGCATGACGCTTGCTGAGGAGATTGCGTGGACCGCGATCTTCCTGTTGAGTCCACGGTCAGGCCATACGACTGGACAGCAACTGTTCGTGGACGGAGGTTACGTGCACTTGGATCGCGCAATTACATAGAGAGGCCGCTGAATGTCGAGTCCATCTCAATCTGTCGCCGTTACATCGGCGCCAATCACGGAGCGCAGATTCCTCGTTCCGTTTGTGCTCATCACTTCCCTCTTTTTTCTGTGGGCATTCGGCGTCAACCTGAACGACATCCTGATCCCGCGATTCAAGCTCGCCTTTGGGCTGACGGACTTTCAATCATCCTTCATCCAGGTCGCTTTCTTTGGTGGTTACTGTCTTGCCGCATTTCCCGCAGGCAAATTGATGGAGCGAATCGGCTACAAGCGGGGAATACTGCTCGGGCTGATGTTGTGCACGGCTGGAGCACTGCTCTTCCTGCCGGCTGCCTCGATTGGGCTCTATGCGTTTTTCCTGGTCGCACTCTTCGTCATGGCGTGCGGCCAAAGTTTCCTGGAAGTAGCCGCCAATCCTTATGTAACGGTACTCGGTCCAGCAGCGAGCGCTGAGCGCAGATTAAATTTCGCTCAGTCATTTAATGCCGTCGGCGCAACTATCTCGCCACTCCTCGGTCGTGCGCTCATTCTGACTGGCGTCGAATACACTCCAGCGCAGCTTGCCTTGATGAGCGCTGCACAGGTTCAGGCGTATCGCGCGTCTCAGGCTGGCACGGTAAAGCTGCCTTATTTGCTGATGGCCGCGATATTTGTTGCTGTCGCGGCAGCCATTTACTTCACACATCTGCCTGACGTGATTGAGGAAGCTGATTCATCAGCAGCGGCTCAACTGCACTCCGGTGCCTCAGTTCTCTCGCATCCGCATTTGGTCAAAGGTGTGATTGCGCAGTTCTTTTATGTGGGAGCGCAGGTGGGAGTTGCCAGCTTCGTGATTCGGTTTGCGCAGCACACTCTCGCCGGCATCACTCAGGCCACCGCTGCGTATTACTTGCTGGGACACCAGATAGGCTTCATGACCGGCCGCTTTATAGGATCAGCACTCATGAAGACTATTGCTCCGGCGCGCATGCTTTCAATCTTCGCGATTGGCTGTCTGGTTTCTGTCTCGGTAGCTCTTCTAGCACATGGAGTCGTGCCGGTGTGCGCTGTTGTGCTGATCGGCTTCTTTCACTCCATCATGTTTCCAACCATCTTCGCGCTCGGCATCAAGAATCTCGGACCCCTTACCAAGCGCGGCTCTTCGCTCATGGTGATGGCAATCGTGGGGGGAGGACTCTTCCCACCGATCATGGGACGCATCTCCGATGCTACGAATATCCAGACCGCATTCATCGTCCCACTGATTTGCTATGTATACATCCTGTACTTCGCTCTCGCGGGATACAGGCCTTCAGGAACATCCGCTATACAGCAGGCGGTCGGAGCCCAGCGCGCATGAATCGCCGCTATTGTCTTGCTCTCGATCTCAAAGATGATCCGAAGCTGATCGCCGAATACAAGAAATATCACGAAAAGATCTGGCCCGAGATTGCGCAGAGCATTAAGCAATCGGGAATCGAGGATCTCGAGATCTATCTGCTCGGCACACGACTATTCATGATCATGGAAGTCAACGACCGCTTCTCATTCGAAGCTAAGGGAGCAGCCGATCGCAGTAATCCCAGGGTGCAGGAATGGGAAACGCTGATGTGGAAGTTCCAGCAGCCTCTTCCGCAAGCAAAGCCGGGAGAGAAGTGGCTATTGATGCAACGAATCTTCAAGCTCGAGAAGTAATGCTCGCGCTAACTACTTATGTGAACTGTCATCCCTCGCTCCGCCGCGACGATGTCGATAACTGAAGAAATTTAACAGAGGAGCGGGGGATCTGGCGTTGGTCAACCGCATCGAGGAACGACGAACAACAGAGCCCCCGCGTCCGCCGCGGCGGACGCGAGGGATGACAGTGTCTACTGATCAAGTCGAACTATAGGGGGAACACGGAAGGATGAACAACAAAGGCATCAATCGACGTGATTGGCTCAAGGGCGTTGGCGCATCGTTGCTAACGGCCGCGACACTCAAGGCCCAAACTGCAACTCAACCTCCCGCGCAGCAGATCCCCGAGGGACAAACCTCAACTCACTTGCTTGATCCGCAAGAGCAAGTCGGAGAACCTCCTGCGATTGCCGCGAATCGTGAGCAGCGCATGCAGTGGTGGCATGCGGCAAAGTTTGGCATGTTCGTTCACTGGGGACTGTACAGCGCGCGGGCTCGCCATGAGTGGGCCATGGAGAATGAAGCAATCCCAGTTGAGGAATACATGGCGCTGACCAAGCAGTTCAAGCCCAAGCCGAATGCGCCTCGTGATTTTGCTCGCCTGGCTAAGGCGGCGGGACAAAAGTATATCGTGATGACCACCAAGCATCATGAAGGCTTCTGTCTTTGGGATACCAAGCTCACGAACTACAATGCAGCAAAGCAAGGTCCCGGACGCGATCTGGTACGCGAATATGTAGACGCAGCACGGGCTGAAGATTTGCGAGTTGGGTTCTACTACTCACTGATGGATTGGCATCATCCCGACGGAGCCAAGTGCGCTACTGACGAAGCTGCGCGACGACGGTTCGTCGACTACACGCATGGGCTCATCCGCGAGCTGCTGACCAACTACGGCAGGATCGACGTCCTCTGGTACGACGTAGCCTGGCCTCTCGACGCGCAAGGTTGGGAGTCGGTGAAGATGAACGAGATGGTCTTCCAGCTTCAACCGGAGATCATCGTGAACAATCGCAACAAACTTCAGGGCGATTTTTCCACTCCGGAACAACACATCACCGCAGAAGCCGGAGGCCGCGCGTGGGAGTCCTGCATGACGCTGAACGATAGCTGGGGATATCAGCGCGCCGACGACAACTGGAAGAACGCCAGGACTGTGATTCGTAACCTCATCACGTGCTCGCGCGACGGTGGAAATTACCTTCTGAACATTGGTCCTCGCGCAGACGGTTCCATTCCTGAAGAGTCCATTCGCATTCTCCAGGAAGTTGGCCAGTGGATGACCAAGAATGGAGACACGATTTACAAATCCGACCATTGCGAGCCACGCCGCTCCGCATACGCCAGCTATACGCGAACGGGCAACACGTTATTTATGCATGTCCATTACTGGCCGGGCGGCGACGTGAATATGTGCGGCCTGAAGGCAAATGCCAAATCGGTGCGGCTATATGCCACCAATCAGAAGGTCGACTTCAAGCAGGATCCGTATCAGCTCCACATGTATAACCTGCCGCAGCAGGCGCCGGATCATCCGGTTACGACGCTCGCGATCGAGTGCGACTCGGAGCCGACGCAGGACAACATCTTCGTCCGCAAGGATAAGCCGCGGGACGGAGCGTGAGCGATTGCCACCATGCAACCTGTCCCCCCGAGTTTTCGCCTACTACGCAAGAGCCCGGTTTGAGAGTATCTTTTCGTAATCGAGAAGATCCCTTGGTCGGTCTCCTCGTTTCGGTGGTTGAATGAATATCCTCCTGCTCTCGATGCCGGATTCCTTCGAGCACATGCCCGCAGTGGCGATTCGCATGCCCAATGGGGCTCTCACGTCACTTGCGGGAAATGTGGATAGCTGTCACCGCGTTGCCGTCGCCGATCTCATTCTTGTCCAAAGAAACGTGCGTGCAACGGTGGAGCGCCTGGTTCGCGAGATCGATCCTGCACTGGTGGGAATGTCGGTGATGACCTTTCAGCGAAAGACCGCGCTGAAGATCGCCGCCCTGATTCGCACGCTTAAGCCCAATGTACAAATCGCAGTTGGCGGCTACGATCCTAGCCTGGCTCCCGCCGCTTACATGGAACCAGATTCTGGCATCGATTTCATCGTTCGCGGCGAAGGTGAAGTCACGCTTCGCGAGCTCGTTCGGACCATGGAAAAGGACCGCGACTATAGCCGTATCGCCGGATTGTCTTATCGCAGCGGAGAGGGCTGGCATCAAAATTCTCTACGCCCTGTGCACAGTCTGGAAGACGACGAGATTCGATTGCCAAATCGCGACGCTCGCGTCCTTCATGGATACACGATGCTCGGGCGGCAGGTAGATGTAATCGAGACCTCGCGTGGCTGTACTTTCGATTGCAGCTTCTGCTCGATCATCCAGATGCGCGGACGCAACTTTCACACCTATTCATTCGATCGCGTGCTGGCAGATATTCGCGATGCTCGCGAACATGGCGCGCAAACCCTCTTTCTGGTCGATGACAACATCACTCTCAATGTTCATCGCTTTGAGGAGCTGTGCAAGGCGATTGTCGCTGCGGGTCTGAACGATATCGAGTACGTCATCCAAGGTATGACCTCGGCCATCGCCAACCATGGTGAGACGCTTGCTCCCCTTATGCGAAAAGCCGGATTCAAGTATGTATTTCTGGGAATCGAAAACATACTTGAAGACGACCTTCAGTTCCTGCGCGCCAGTTCCAAAAACATCATGCGCGCGAAGGGACAAAAGGTCGGCAACGCTACCCTGCAGGCCATCGAATACATCCATCGCAACAAGATGTACGTGGTTGGCGGGCTAATCGTCGGCAATCCCAACGACACTCGCGAATCAGTCGAAGCAAATTTGCGTTTTGCGCGTCGCTACATCGATTGGCCATACATTCAGCACCCAACACCATATCCCGGCACCCCAATGACGGAAGACTTCCGCCAGCGCCGGCTCATCATCAACGAGCGCGTCGAAGAGTACGACGGCACTACCGCCGTTGTGCGATCGGAAAAGCTGGAAGCAGAGGAGATCGAGTTCCTGCGCTGGCGCTCGGAGCGATGGATGAAGGCAGCGCACTTCCCGGTCGCTCTGTTTCGCAATCCCGGGTTTGTATTGCGCCAGGGCAAAAAGATGATTGCCCATACTTTTCGGGGCTGCACTCTAAAAACGGTGTTGGGATTGGAAGATGAGCGCAAAGCGTTCCAGCGCTACCGCGCAATTCGACGAGCCGAGCGCGTGTACGTTTAAGACAGCAACCAACACCCACGCACCAACGTAGAGACGCAGCATGCTGCGTCTCTACCATGCAGGCGGGACGCGCCGATCACTCTGTGCCAGCTTCTAACGACACAAGGCTGACGTTGCGATGGCCCGCAGATAGTTTTCTTGCTGCTGCCTCGTACTTCTGATCTTTGTAAATCGCCGCCGCTTCCAGCAACGGCACCGCTAGCTCGTCAGGGCGCGTTTCTTCGATCTGCTGGTACGGCCATTGCTTCTCTCCCATGGCATAAGGAAGAAGATAGTCGAGAGCCTTCCGAATGCTTCGTCCATCGGCTGTTTGAAAGTGCCAGAGATCTACTCCGACCTGATCGGCAAGCGATGCCAGCTCCGTAAGCGCGCGAAGGTTGAAAGCGCTGTACCCAAATGACATTGTGCGCGCCAGTTCGAGTGGCTGCTTGCCATCGGGTTCAATCTGGGTTGCAATTCTCTTCTGAGCTGCTTTGCTTGCAACCTCGTGAGCTAGATCGCGACGCCCCACAAACAGAGCGAAGTCAACGACCTGATCGTCGTAAAAGCTGCCATGGTTGTTCTTGGCGTTCGACTCGTCTTGCCCGTGCTTGCTGGTTTGCAACCAATCGAGAAAGCTGGTAAACCATTTGCGCAATCCAGCGTCGTCCTCGCCGGTCCAATTTCTTGAGCCCTCGAGCAAACCCACTGCGTCAACAACTTCGGTCAGCCCGCGAGATTCGATGATGCCGATTCCCCGCCCGGTATTCACGCCGCGTATCGCTTGAGCAAATTCCAGATTGGGATTCATCTTTGTCTTTGAATCAAGAAACCACGCACGCAGCAGCAAGGCTGTTCGCGCGGCGTAGTTTTCGTTTCCCGTAAGGTAGTACCCAAGGGCCAGCGTGCGAGCGGCACTACACATCTTGCTCATGGTCTCGTGGTCGGCGATCTGATTGATCTCAGGATTGCGCTCACCGTCTCGACGAACGTAGGGCAAATGATCCGGAGTATTCGGATTGGGCCAGAAGTACGGCGCCAGGCTCATGTAATCGTGCTTGTCGCCGCTGGGAGGTGTTGAATTCTTCTGCATTACAGAGAACGGGCCCTCACTCATACCTTTGTCGGCCTCACTGAGCGCAGCTCGCACGAGATCACTCGGCTTGTCAGGATGAGACTGAGCGGATCGACGCTCCTGCTGGAGGACTTTGGCGTTCAGCAGGAAGACTCGCGGGAGTTTTGCATCAGCCGCATCTGGGGCAATCGAGAGCAACAACAGAATGAATGACAAGTGCATAATCGGTTCCATCGATCGCTATGGTCGGGCAGCGTCCAAAGTCATTAGCGTCTCGAGCAGATAGTACTGTCCGTAGATGAGCATCCCGTCCGCGGGACGCGTGCCGCTGCCGTGCCGCAAGATTCCAGGCGGCGAGTCATCTCCCTGGTATGCGGGAGTTAAATAACGGTCAATCAGGGAGTGGGTAATGCGCTCCGCCTGAGTTCGATAGAGCTGAGCCTTTTGCGCGTCTTGCGTCAGGGCGGCGAGTTGCAGCAAGCCTCCCGCGATGATCGCAGCAGCCGAAGTATCCCGATTGCGGAACATTACTCCCTCATCGTTGAAGTCATACCAAGGCACACCGTCTTCAGGAAGCTCCGCGAGAATGTATTCTGCAACTTTCTGTACCGTAGCCAGCAGTCTCGCATCGTGCGTCTCTTGGTACGCCTTGGCAAAACCGTAGAGCGCCCACGCTGTGCCGCGCGACCAACCGGTTTCCCACGAGTATCCCTGATGCGTGTGGTAGAAGACTCGCTCTCCTGGGCGCGCTTTGTTCGGAAACATCAGGGGTTGATCGTTCGGGCTGCCGCCGTGTAGGCGAAATTCCTGGCGATTGTCGCCGGGGTTGTAGTGAACCGACTGAATCACCGATCCATCAGCACGAATGAACCAATCCGCGGTACGGAGAGCATGCTTCAGCCCGACGTCACGATATTTGGGATCGCCGGTCTCGTGGCTTGCCCACCACAAAAGCTGAAGGTTCATCATCGTGTCGATGATGGTGTCGTCCCCGTTTTGACCCCATGCTGGAATCAGTTGTGTGGTCGGGTTATACATCTGGACAAGATGGTCGGCGCCACGAATCCCGCTCTGCTTTAGCTTTTGATCGTGAGTTAGCTGGTAGCCCCCGACCGACGAATAGAAATAGAGGAAGCCCGTGTCGTGGTTCTGCTCGGACTCTTTGTCTACGATGCGCGAGGTCCACAACTCAGCCCACCTCCGGTATTTCTCATCGTGAGTTTGCGCGTACATCTTCCACAACTCGCCTGCCCAGAACGCTCCGGTCCAGAAGAAGCCCTTCTGCTTCTGCCATTCGCCGGTTTGATTGTTGCCATCGGTAAAGAATCCATCGCCTCCATGGGCGGTGACTGTTGACGGTTGGGCCGCGGAAACAGCCGGTTCCCACTTCACAGCGGTGCGGTCGATCTCTTTCTGCAAGAGATCGATTGCCTGCTTGTAGGTCCGGGAGCTTGCAGGATGTAGCGTATCCGGCGGGCCAGACTGTACTTCTGGAGAGCCGGAGAGGATTTTTACACTTGCTGGTGTCTTCATCCGCGCAGCAATCTCTCTGACGGAGGCTACCAGTTGATCCTGACTGGTAATGGCATCCACTCCGGAAACGCGAGCGATGTATTCGCGTGGTTCTCGCGCTCCCACCACGGGAACAGGATCGTTGCTTCCTTCCTGATCCCAAGCTGCCAGCGAGTACCAGCTTGCAGTACCGCTCTTGAGTGGGAATGTGAAGAGATAATCTTTGCTGTCCTTGTTTGGAGCTGCTCCGGAACCCGGAGCCACAACAATCGCGAGTCCTAAATTGGTCCCATGCAGAATCGGAGAGACTGCTTTGTTTCCGCCTTCAACCGCCTGCTCTCCCCACATTGCAAGCCACGCCGGATCATCACCAGCCTTCGAGCGCACCTCGGGAATCCCCTGCTGCTGGGTGAGACCGGTAGCAAGGGTCAGATCGCCAGCATCTGCCGAGGCGGCGGTCTGGAGAAAACCGCGCTCGCCGGCCCATTGCGTCACACGCACGCGCAGGTTCACACTTTTGCCGGCGATCTTCCAGCCCTGATATGTGAACTCCACGATCGCTCGCACGGGTCCTGTAGAGATGATGCGCCAAGTGCGATTGTCCACCTCAGAGATGTGCTGGGCCTCTCCGTTCACCCACGCGCCGGGAGCGCCGATGCCCAGCGCGTCCGCCACGAGGTAGATGTCGCGGCCATCCGGCGAGTAATTGTGGTAGATGTACCCAGGCGTTGCGTAACGCTCCAGTTGCAAAGTGGGACGCGGCTTTCCGTACAGATCAATGGCGTTTCGCTTGTCAAAGTAAAGACGAAAAGAATCTCGCTTCGACTCCCAGCCCATGCCGTCGATCTTCTTCGTGAAGATGGCATTGGTCTGCGGCTCGTAGTCGCCACGGAGACGAAAGATACGATCCGGGGGACCCCAGGTGATCGTCACTATTCGTGTCTGACGCGGCTTTAGATCAATCTGAAATGCAAGCTCGTCGGGCTTGAGGTCGCCATCAATGTCATCGACTTGCGACGGAAGTTCCTGTGTGTGCAGAACAGCCGCATCTTCCGCAACCGTGGTTGCATCAGTGGCAGTCACGATATGAGAGCCGATGTAGATATCGGGAGCGACTTTTCGCAGCTCAGCAACTGCGAGAACGATGTTCTCTGCCGGACGATTCTGGTCTGTGGAGTTGGTGATTGCGATTTTGATTGATTTGAGGTGCGGCTCTGCCCACAGAAGGGAAGTAGCACCCAGGCTCAACAATACTGCGCATACACGAACGGCGCTTTTTGTATTCATTCTCGTATGTAATGGAATCAATGTGGCACAGCCGCCCTCGCCTGTGTTGGGCTTCCAAATCACAGGCGAGGGCGCCTGTTGCCAGGCTCTAAGCGGGCGCCAACGCCGGTTTCTCGGTCTCGCGCACCTGCCGCACAATTTCCAGATATTTCCTGGCCAGCGTCGTGATTTGCGAAACATCGCCGCTGGTGAGCACAGAGTGCAACACCAATTCGCCTCCAACTCCGAGAGCAGATGCGCCTGCCCTGAGAAAATCAGCTGCGGTGTTCAGGTTCACGCCACCGGTTGGGACAAGAGGCACCTGCGGCAGAGGACCGCGCAGGGCCTTCAAATAGGCTGCACCGCCCATCGCACTCGCAGGGAAAATCTTCACGAAGTCTGCTCCGCCCTTCCAGGCAGTAATGACTTCGGTAGGAGTCAGCGCGCCGGCCATAATCAATTTCCCTGCATCATTCGCCGCCTTCACCGTTCCCAAATCGAGACCAGGAGTAACGAGGAACTCCGCGCCTGCGTCGAAGCACCGGCGCGCAGTCTCTGCGTCGAGGACCGTTCCCGCTCCCACAATCACTTCGCCGCCAAGGGTCTTAATAAGCTGCGTGATGGCGTCGATCGCTCCAGGAACCGTCATAGTGACTTCGACGATGGAGATCCCGCCGGCCGCGACTGCTACGGCAGCCGCGATGGCATGTTTGGCCGAAGGCGCCCGCACAACAGGAACGATCCCGACTTCCAGTACTCGCGCGCGAACTTCTTCCTTGGTCATGTTTTATTTGGCCTCGATTTCAATGAGCGCTGGTTCCAGCCTGGGCACCAGCACTTGAATGATGAGCAATGCTGAGAGATACGCAAACCCCGAGATGACGAACAGCAGTGAATAACTGTGTGTGTGTTGCAAGTGGTATCCGGTGAAGCTTGCGATGCACATACCGCCCACGGCGCCTCCAAAGCCGCCGATGCCAACCACTGAGCCTACAGCCCTGCGCGGGAACATATCGGAAGCGGTGGTAAACATGTTGGCCGACCATCCCTGATGCGCAGCCGTTGCCAAACTGAAGAGCGCGACTTGCGGCCAGAGGCCGGTCAACTGAGAAATAAACATCACGGGTACCACGCACAGCGCGCAAATCAGCATTGCGGTCTTGCGAGCGCGATTCGCGCTCCAGCCACGTTTGATCAGGCTCGACGAAAGCCAGCCTCCAAAGATGCTGCCAACGTCGGCTGCGAGGTAAATCACCACCAACGGCGGGCCAAGTTTCGTAAGAGTCAGGCCATGCGCTGAGGCAAAGAACTTGGCCAGCCAGAACAGATAAAACCACCAGATTGGGTCGGTCATGAACTTGCCGAGCGCGAATGCCCACGTCTGGCGATGCGGCAATAGCCGCATCCATGGAATTCGCGTTGTCGGCTCAACCGGATCGCTGAGAATGTACTGAAGTTCGCCCGGCGAGAGGCGCGGGTGTTCCTGCGGACGACGGTACAGCAGAAGCCACAACGCCAGCCAGGTTGCGCTGAAGAATCCCGTGAACAGAAACGCCCACCGCCAGCCAAGATGAACTGCCACCCAGGGAACGGTGAGCGGCGCGATAATGGCTCCGACATTGGTGCCGGAATTGAAAATGCCGGTTGCAAGAGCTCGTTCCTTTTTTGGAAACCATTCGGTGACGGTCTTTATCGCAGCAGGAAAGTTGCCAGACTCACCCAGTCCGAGCATTCCGCGAGCAAAGGCAAATCCAAGCACGGAGTTGGCAAGCGCATGCCCCATCGCCGCGAGACTCCAGATCGCGATCGAAACCGCATAGCCAATTCGCGTCCCAACACGATCCATGAACCGGCCCATGAGGAGCAGTCCTATGGCGTAAGTGGTTTGGAAGGCGGTGACGATATATCCGTATTGAATTTCGTTCCATCGGAAGATCTTTTGCAGGTCAGGAGCCAGCAGGCCGAGCACCTGACGATCCATGTAGTTGATGGTGGTGGCGAAAAACAGGAGAGCGCAGATGACCCAACGATAGTTCCCGCCCGCGGTAGTCTGAACAGCAGCCCCAACGTTCGGCGGCGCGTCCGCTGATTGGTCAAGCCTCGTCTGATGCAACTCGCGCTCCCTTTATCTGTTGCTGCTTTACCTGCCCATCCAACCGCCGTCGACTACCAGTACATGACCATGAACGTAGTCACTCGCTCGAGAGGCAAGAAATACGGCCGCTCCGCAGACATCGCCCGGCTCTCCCCATCGCTGTGCCGGAATTCTCTCGAGAATCTGGCGGTTGCGCGTCTCATCGCGTTGCAGAGCAGCGGTATTATCCGTGCACATGTAACCTGGCGCGATGGCATTCACGTTTATCCCCTGCGACGCCCATTCGTTGGCTAATGCCTTAGTCAACTGCACGACAGCTCCTTTTGAGGCAGCGTACGCCGGTACCGTGATGCCACCTTGAAACGCCAGCAGCGAAGCGATGTTCACGATCTTGCCGCTCGACCGTCTCTTAATAAACGACTTGCCGGCAGCCTGACACAACTTCCACAGCGAATTCAGGTTCACCTGGAGAACCGTGGTCCAGTCGGCATCACTGTACTCGACTGCCTTGGCGCGCCGAATAGTCCCAGCATTATTGACGACGATGTCTATTGGTGCAAATTGCTGGGCCTTTCCAAACAGCTTCTCCGCCGCTCCAGATTGCGCCAGATCGGTTTGAATCACGGCTGCGCGCCGCCCAAGCTTCTCGATCGCGTTGCAGGTTTCCTGGGGCGACCGCGAATTGCCGTGGCAAACGACATCCGCTCCAGCTTCCGCGAGTGCAATTGCTATCGCGGCACCAAGCCCAGCCGAAGCGCCCGTGACCAGCGCCGTCTTGCCGTCAAGTCTGAATTGGTCGAGGATCAAGAGTTATTTTCGGCTCGCCTCCAGCCCCGATCCCGATTGGCTGAACTCCGGCTGCACGTTCACCACGCCGAACTGACGGTCTTCTTTCTCACGATGTGCGGCCATGGCCCACAGGAATCCGATGCGATGTCCAGGGGCAGCAACGTTGGGGTGATAGCCGCGCGGCATCAAGACGGCATCGCCATCGCGGACAATGGTTGCCAACTCGGGCTCCTTTGTATCGGTGTACACGAACTGTATGCCGAAGCCAGGCGGTGGCATGTGCGTGTAAACGTACATCTCTTCCAACATCGCCGCATGTTCATGTGGAGGCCAGCTCGTCCAATTGCCCGGTTCCGAAATGGTAAGACCAGCGAGGAGACGTCCTGCTTGCACGTTCTTGCCGATCAGAATATTCAGATCGCGAGTAGTAGCGGCACCACCGGCGGTAAAATGAAGAGATTTGTCATTTTTTACGTCGGCGTAGCGGACGATCTGTAGCGGATATTTTTGATCGACATCGGCAGAGAACTCCGCGATGTCCGCTGAACTGCTGGTTTCCAGGCTGATGGAGGATCCGCGCGGGATGTACACAGAGTCGCGTTCGCTCAACTTGAAACGCTCCACGCCAACCATAACCTCAACCTCTCCCGACAAGCAGATAAGAGCGGTCTCCTGCTTGCCATTCTCGAACTGTACTGTGGAAACAGTCTTGTCCAGAATGATGCGCGAGTAGCACAAATGCTTCATCGTGCTATTCGCCGGAGTAATGAAGACCTTCCGCCCTTTGTGGGAATTAGTTCTGCGAAATACGTTGCCCTCACGCGTGACCGGCTCGGTAAAGACCTGGGGCTGTGTGCTCATAACTGCAACTCCGCTGCAGCTTCAGGAGAAGCTGCGAATAAAGGATTGATCGAGCTGCCCAGCGTGAGTGCGAGTTCACGATGTGCAGCTCGATTCATTTCCGGCTTCCATTATCCGGTTAGATCAGGGGAAACCGCTACTGCAGTTCAATATGTGAGACGCAATCCAAGCTGAAGCTGCCGCATGGGCTGGGCCGTTGTAATCTGCCCAAAGTTGTTGGTTCCCACTGTTGCACTCGGCGTGTTTAAGTTCACGATGTTTAGAACGTTCGAAGCTTCAGCACGGAACTCCAACTTAAATCGTTCCGTCACCGGGAAATTCCTGAAGATCGCCAGATCGACATTCTTGTATCCCGGAGCATCAAGGAAGTTCCTCGGTGAACTTCCATCGACCGGAACGCCGGTTACCACTGCATTCTTCGCGAATGCAGCGGTATTGAACCACTGCGCGGCGTTCGGATTGGAAATATGCGGGTCGCCGATCAACTGGGCGCGGTCGTTGTTATTGCCATCCAGGTTGGCGTCCGCGCCATTCGAAACCGAGAACGGAAGTCCGGTGTGCAGCCGGACGATCGGCGAGATCGACCAGCCATTGATCAGACTCCGCACTACCCGGCTGTCGCCGGTGTAGTAGTCCGGCTGATACGTCAGCGAGATCACGGCCGTGTGCCGCGCGTCGATGTCGGCTCGGCCGCGGTCGGCACGCGGGTTACTGAAATCCTGAACCAGTCCCTGGGCGGTACTGTTGTCGATCTGTACGCTGTCGAAGGCCTTGGCCCACGCATACCAGCCACTGAACGTGAGGTGATGCGACATACGCTGTTGCGCGCTGATCTGCAGGCCGTTGTAGGACGCCGTCTGATCGGAACGCATGGCGAAAATCGTACCGAAAGCTTTGTTCGGCCGACGCGACAGGATGTTGGCGCCCGCAGTGGTGGCCGTACTGGATGGGAGCGGGTAGTTAATGTCAGTAGCAAACGGCAGATTGTGGCTCAGGGAACCTACGTAAGCTATCTGCAAGCTAAGGCTCTGAGTCAGTTGCTGCTGAACAGAGAAATTCAGCTGATAGGTGTAAGGCCAACGGAAATTAGGAGACGGACCAAAGATGCTGCCTCCGGATACGAACCCTCCGTTATATGGGAAAGGCGCCGGAGTGAGGCCCTTATATGGGTTCGACAAGGTTGCCCCTGTCCCCTTCACATTCACATTCGCAAGGCTGAGGCGAACAGCAAAAGGCTCAAAGTTTGACGTAGTGTTCCATTCGTTTCCGGAGACGCTGCCGTAGAAGACTCCCGCGGCGGCCCGGATTGAGGTTTTTCCGGTTCCAAATGGGTCCAACGCAAAACCTACGCGCGGCGAGACATGGTTCCATTGAATGGGGACAATTCCGCGTGTAATTCCGGGATCGCCGGGAAACAAGATGCCAGCAGGTGCGGTGGGCCGCACTGTAGATTGCACTCCGGGAACGAAGGTTGATTCCTTGTCCTGCGGATCGGTTGGCGGCGTCTGGACATCCCAACGCACTCCCAGGTTCAACGTCAGCCTTGGAGTAACGCGGAAATCGTCCTGAGCAAACAACGATGTATACCAACTGTTAGTGAGGGCGGTTACGGGAGCATCCTGCGAGATGGAATTCGGAATTCCCAGTTCGAAATCAGCAAGACCACAAGCCAGGCAGCTTGCGCCTTTTGTTCCCGCTAATGTCGCCGTGCCATTGAAGCCAAAGACGCCGTAATTGTTCAACAACGTGGCCTGGATGTCCTTGTCCAGCGAAAGCTCGCCTCCGAAACGGAAGGCATGACGTCCGTGTGTAACGCTGAATACGTCGCGCAGCGAGTAGTAGTTTGTTCCAGCAACCGGGCCGGCAATCGCCTGCGTGAGGTTGAAAAATGAGGTAACGCCGATCTGTGGCAGAGACGGTGTGCCCTGAATGACGGCCGCCGATCCCAAATCGCTGAGCGATGTCTGCGGTAAGTTTAGGCGTCCCCCGAAGTTGCGCGTGTAACCGATCCAAACCTGGTTTACCATATTGGGATTCAGGCTCCAGGTGTGGCTCACATTGGCGTTGTGCTGCCTCCACGAAAACTGCTGGATTGACCAAGGTAAATTGGCCGTACCGGAACGGATCTTATTTTCTCCGCTGGTTTCAAAGTAACTGACACTCAGCCGCTGGCTGTCGCTCAGGTTGTGATCGACCTTCGCGAGGAACTCGTCGCTGTTGTATGGGTTGGGAATCACTCCCTGCCACTTGTTGTTCGGCAGATTCGCCACTGGAATGAATTTGTTGATGATGTTCATCGCAACCGGATCGAGACCGGTGAGCTGGTCGTTCGCATATCGCGTGCCCCCTGTGCCCGTGGTGGTCTGGCTGCCAGGGATAACGGGTCTGCCGTTCGACTGCGAGAAGTCCCCTGTTCGCTCAAGCGCGGATGGAACGGTTGCGCCGTTCAGGAATGTATTTGTGATCTCACGGAGTCCGGCGTAGGAGCCGAAGAAGAACGTCTTGTTCTTTATGACAGGTCCGCCAATGGTCCCGCCGAACTGATTCCGGTGCAGAGGAGGCGTTGCACCGGTATTGGCCCAGGTGTTCGCATTGAAAACGGTGTTGCGAACAAACTCAAAAAGTGAGCCGTGAAAATTATTTGTGCCCGACTTCGTAATCGTGTTGACGATCCCATTCTGGAACCGCCCATAGTCGGCGGCATAGTTGTTTGTCTGAACCCGGAATTCCTGAATCGCATCCGGATTGGGCAGGATATTACCGGTATTGCGAAGCCCGGTCATGTTGATGCCGCCGTCGAGGTAGTAGTTCACGGATCCGGCGCCGGCATCGATGCCGCCGTTGATCAACGTGCGCTGTTCGGGATAGCCGAGCACGATGCTGTTGTCGTTCTTCTGAACTCCGGGAACGAGGTCGAGCAGAGTGTAAGCGTTGCGATTGACGATCGGCAGATTGATGATTTCATGCGAATCGATCGTTCGCCCAATTTCGGGATTCGAGGTATTCACCAACGGGATGTCGGAGGTTACCTGGACGGTCTCCGTTACTTGCCCGAGCTGCAGCTGCGCATCGACACGCGCAGGCTGATCGGCCTGCAGCACGATGCCGCTTCGGATCATCTTCTTGAAGCTGGGAGCGCTGACTTCCACGCTGTAGCTTCCGACCGGCAGAAATTCCAGGCGGTAGTCGCCCTGCGCATTGGTCTGCGTAGTGCGAATCTGATTGGTTCCCGTATTGGTAACGGTGACCTGCGCGCCTGCTACAGAAGCTCCGCTGGCGTCAGTGACTGTTCCAGCTATGTTTGTTGTGGTGACCTGCGCGAAAACGACGGGCAAGGTCACGGCGAAAAGACTCAGCAAGACTGCGAGGGCAAGCAGCCCTTTTGTTTTGCGCACGCGCATTGTGAAGAACCTCCAACCTTTTTCAGGCTACTTTTTCTTGTCTCGCATTGCGGTACTATGTACCGCATCTGCACTTGGCCAATAAAAAGCCCGGCCGTAGCCGAGCGGTGTAATTGCGTTAGGCCCCGATTACTTCAACCTGCGAATCCCTCGAATACTCTCCGTTCCTGCTGGAAGGCGTTTGCATTCCTAATTCTTTTGAGAGCGTCGTGGCGATAGCCATGATCGATTCCGCGACTGCTGGAACCTTCTCGTGGCTCAGCCGAAAGACCGGCCCAGAGACGCTAATGGCGGCGATCGGATACTCGCCGACACTCCAGACCGCAGCGCCCACACAGAGAACGCCTTCCTCGTGCTCCTCGTCATCGATCGCATAACCCAGCTTGCGCACCCTTGCTAAATCAGCACGAAGATCGAGCATGTTGGTGATGGTCTTGCGCGTGAGCTGAGCAAGGCCATGTTTGTGCACCGCCTCTTCTACCTGTGCCTCGGGCAAGAACGCCATGATGGCTTTGCCTACGGCCGTGCAGTATGCCGGGTTCCGGCGTCCAACACTGGAGGTGAGGCGAACACTGCGTGAGGGCTCGATTTTGTCGAGATACACAACTTCGCCGTCATCGTAAACACAGAGGTGTCCTGTCTCACCGGTATCGCGCACTGCCCGCTCCAGGAATGGACGCGTGCGCTCGCGCAGATCGAGTTGCCCGATAGCCTTGGTACCGAGTTCAAACAGCTTCAGACCGAGTCGGTACTTTCCGGTGTTGGAATTTTTTTCGATCAGACGATGGCGTTCCAGCACCATGAGCAGGCGATGCGCTGTGCTCTTGTGCAGCTTGAGCATCTCGGAGATCTGAACCAACGTGAGATCGGGTCCCTGATGAGCCAAGACCTCGAGCAGCGCGAGAGCTCGGTCGACTACCTGGATCTGATAAGGCGACCCTGCGTCACGCTTTGTCTTACTATGCGGCACGGCGGACCATTATATGAAAGGAAAGTGAACAGTCAAGCGGAGTTTTGCTGTAAGTTGGTGTTCGTCCCATGGATCAAGTAACTCGCCGCGACTTCCTGAAGACATCTGCACTTGTTACCGCTGCCGCCCTGACAACGAATTCTCAGGCTCTAAGCGCGGATTCAACCCTGGCTACAACAAGCTCTGAGCGGTTGATCAGCGGCTGGGAGCACCATCGCGGCTCCCTCGGCAGTCCGTGGGAGGTCTGGCATGGATCGTTTGCCAAAGATCCAAATCAGTGGAGGAAGGTGGAACTGCCTCACTGCTTCAACGCTCGCGATGCCGTCGATCCTGACACGTCCTACTATCGCGGGCAGGGCTGGTACCGGACGAATCTGAAGGTCGCGAATCCATTTCCTAATGGCCGCACGCTCCTTCGGTTTGAAGGCGCGGGACAGAAGTCGCGCGTGTTCGTTGATCTCGATCAAGTCGCGGAGCATGTTGGCGGCTACGACGAATGGACGGTCGACATCACCGATGCGGCTGCCAAGGCTCTCGCGAATGCTGAGAACAAAGGTGCGATTCCGCTCGCGATCGTCTGCGATAACTCACACGATCTGCAGATGATTCCTTCTGACTTCAGCGATTTCAATCTGTACGGCGGACTCTACCGTTATCTCGATCTCATCTATGTGCCGGCCGTTTCAATCCAGCGTGTGCTGATCACTCCCACGTTAAGGGCAGATGGCTCTGCCGAGGTTGCAGTGCGGGCCCGGCTTTACAGCCCGGTCCCAATCGCTGATCCGACACGTGTGTCGATCCGAGTCTTTTCTCCTTCGGGGACAAACGTTCACAGCGGCCCGGGGCCTGGAAATTGGACTGGCGAACGCGAAATTGCGAAATTCACGATTCCCAAAGCAGAACTTTGGTCCCCTTCACATCCAGCTCTTTACCGCTGCGAAGTCACTCTCAGCAATGCGCACGGAGAAATGACTGTCTTCGAGCGCTTCGGAATCCGTCACTTTGAATTCGTGAATCACGGTCCGTTCAAGCTGAACCGCGAGCGGTTGCTCATTCGCGGAACTCAGCGGCACGAGGACCACGCTGGGCTCGGCGCGGCCATGACCGAGGACTTGATCCGCAAAGAGCTGCAGATGATCAAGGAGATGGGCGCAAACTTCATTCGGCTCGGGCATTATCAGCAGTCGCGTATCGTGCTGGATCTCTGCGACGAGCTTGGCATCATGGTCTGGGAAGAAATTCCGTGGTGTCGCAGCGGAGTAGGCAATGACGTGTGGCAGGCGCAAGCGCATCGGATGCTGCGCAACATGATCGATCAGCATTACAACCATCCCTCGGTGATTCTCTGGGGATTGGGCAACGAAAATGACTGGCCCGGCGAATTCCCGTCACAGGATCAGCAGGCGATTCGCGGTTTTCTGTCGCAACTGAACGACGAGGCACACAAGCTCGATCCCACGCGCGTGACCAGCATTCGCCGCTGCGAGTTCTGCAAAGACATTCCGGATGTGTATTCGCCGTCGATCTGGGCAGGCTGGTATCGCGGGCGCTACACCGAGTACAAGGCGTCCACAGAAGAAGAGATGCAGAAGGTGTACCACTTCCTCCACATGGAGTGGGGAGGCGACAGTCATGCTCGCCGTCACTCCGAAGATCCCGACAAATTGATCTCGCAGATCGCCACGGGCAAAGGCACCGACGAGCGCGGTTTGGACTTCCTCCGTACCGGCGGAATTGCGCGGGCATCGCGGGATGGCGACTGGTCGGAGAGCTACATCTGCAACCTGTTCGACTGGCACTTGAAAGAGCAGGAAACAATGCCGAATCTTACCGGCTCAGCCCAGTGGATCTTCAAAGATTTCTCAACGCCTGAGCGCCCGGAGAATCCAATTCCCAAAGTGAACCAGAAGGGAGTTGTTGAGCGCGACCTCACTCCGAAAGAAGGCTACTACGTGTTTCAGTCCTACTGGACAGAGAAGCCGATGATCCGCATCTATGGGCATACCTGGCCGATCCGCTGGGGTGACGCCGGGGAGAAGAAGCTCATCAAGGTGTACTCGAACTGCGACACCGTAGAGCTCTCTCTGAACGGGAAATCACTAGGCGTGAAGAAACGGGACAGCCAGGACTTTCCTGCTGCCGGTTTGCGCTGGATGGTGGACCCTTCCCCCGAGAACCAAGTACGTGCTGTCGGTCACAAGGGGAACAGGACGGTCGAGGATGAGATCAGCTTTCGATATCAGACGCAGAAATGGCAAAAGCCGGCGCAACTTCAGCTTCGTGAAGTCGCCCGCGATGGAGATCGCGTGACTATTGAAGCCCAGGTGACCGATGCCACCGGCGTTCTTTGTCTTGACGCACGTAATGCTGTAGGCTTTGCGCTCGCAGGAGATGGTGAGTTGATCGACGATCTTGGAGTTAACACCGCAGCCCGCGTGGTAGAACTCTGCAACGGACGCGCCATGATCTCTCTTATGCGCAAGGGTGGCAGCTCCCAGGTAAGCGTTTCCTCAAAGGGTATTCCGACAGCGTTCTTACAAGTCACATAGCCGTGACGCACGCAAAAGTGGAGACGCAGCATGCTGTGTCGAGATGATCGACGCCGGCAACCTGCACGAAGCGTGCCTCCTTTTTCGCTAGAGCAACGGATTGCGAAAATATTCCTTTCTTCCTTTGTAACCTGTTGAGCAGACTGGATCGCAAAACTTCTAGAGCAACGGACGAGACTTGCTTTTCCTGGGTTAACTGCGGCATCATGCGGAGGTGCGCGTGAATTCCAATATGGGAATATTCGGTCAGATGAAAACCGGGGCGGCCGTTCGCAACGCGACGGCCAGTTGTCCGGCACCTTAGGCTCGATGATCCCCGAGAAATCCCCGGAGCCTCCAAGGATTCCCGGGGATTGATCCCCGAAACTGCGGGGATCACTCGGGGATCTCGCCAGCTAAGTCTTTAGATTTGGGGATCACGCAAAAATCAGATTTTTTTGCATGAGGCGCAATCTCAAACTGGCTCTTAGGGGAGGGACTAACGCCGCCGCACAGCCGCCGCATAGCTTTTCTGAAAGTTGTTGCGCGAATTCTGAACGGTGAACGATCCGTCGTTCTGCGCAGCCAGCTTCAGATAATTTCCTTCGGCGTCATTGACGTTCGCGATCAGGTTCTCGGCGCTGTTGTGCTTCTGGTCCGAGTCCATCGCGTAGTGAAGCTGCCAGAGATCTTCAACCCCCGGCGTATCGTTCACGGTTTGCCACGCTTCCGGACTGCCGCCCTTGTGCGCGCCGTTGTTCATGATGGCTACACGCGGATGTACAGCGCGCACGAAAGCCTTAGAGTTCGACTGGTCGAGTCCGTGATGCGTGACGAAGAATACGTCCACTCGCCCGAGGGGATTATTCGGACAAACCAGAGCGAGCTCAGCCTTCTTGGTCAGATCGCCCATGTCGAGCAACCGAAACTTGCCATAGCTGACGAGCACGCCGAGGGAAGCCGAGTTCTCGGTGGGATCGTCGGGTTGTGCCGGTTCGGACGCGCAGAGGGAATTCGGCTGTCCTCCTCCTGGCAAAGGACGGCTGATGTGCTGACGCGCGGCAGTGAGGACCTGGACATCGATTCCTGAAATAGGAACGTGGTCTCCCGGTTTTACGGTCAGGCGTTTGCCGTGTGCTTGGGAGATTGTAGCGAGGTAATCACTGTAGCCGGTCCGCGTTTGATCGGCGTTTTCCATGTTGTCGCCGTGATCGACGAAGTTTGCGATCTTAATTCGATCAGCAAGCTGCGGAACGCCGCCGACGTGATCGCGGTGATAATGAGTGATCACCAAGTAGTCGATCTGCTGCACGCCAGCGAGCTTTGTTGCCGCGACAATCCGGTCAGCGTCTCTGCCATCGAATCCAGGCCAGCCGGTGTCGATCAGCATCGATTGTCCGGTTGGGCTCACGATTAACGTCGCCTGACCGCCTTCCACGTCGATTGAGTAGACTTGGAGCGTCTTGGACGCGCTTTGCGCGACCAGACAAGAAGAGAGGAAGAGCAGCAGCAGCGGGAGTGTCGCCTGTATGCGAGTTCGCATTATTTGTTCACCAGAATTAGATTGCAACGGTAGAGACGCAGCATGCTGCGTCTCCACTGAAAACCTACGGATTCTTTACTTTCACGACGAAGTAAAGCAGCGTGCCTTCAACATCCTTCATCCAGTGCGGCACGCCTGCGGGAATCACGATCGAATCTCCTGCCGAGAGCTTCCGCGTTTCTCCACCTTCGATCGAATCCCCGCGCGGCTCATCCGGATTGGTCGCTTTTTCACCGATGACTTTCCCCCCGGTCACGATGTTCGTGCTGCCCTGCACGATGTAGAAGACGTCGGTGTAGCTGCGATGAACTTCTACATTGCCCGACTCGGTGCGATGAGCGGTCATCACCCTGTAATTGCTTTCCGTGACGAGCGTGCCGCCTTTGGCGAAGGACGCAGCAACCTCGTCCTTTGAGTAGTACTTCACACCACTGCTCGCCGCAGTTTGAACTGTTGCGCTCGTCTTTTCGGGACTCGCGCCTTGAGCAAACGCCATGACTCCGGCGGTCAGCAACGCCAGAAAACCACTGAAGTGAGAAATACCGATGAGCATTTGTGAGACTCTCCTGAGGATTTCACAACGCAAAATAGCGAATTCATGCCAAGCAGCATGAGAGTGTACGGAATCTTCCACATAAAATCTTCAACAAAGCTGTTCAGCGTCCCGGAATACGAGATTAGCGACAGATGACGGAGCTCACCGAAATTCGTGTCCCCTACAACGACCTCGTCCATGAACTGGCCACTATTCTGGCAAAACTTGGCTTCTCCGAAGATCGCGCGCTTCGCGCAGCACGCCTGTTTGCCGACGCGAGCCGCGATGGCGTCTATTCCCACGGCGTGAATCGATTCCCGCGCTTTGTGCGTGCATTGCGGAATGGAGTCGTTGATCCGAAAGCAACGCCCGTGGTGATCTCGCAGTTTGGGGCGCTGGAGCGGTGGGATGGCCGTCTCGGTCCCGGCATGTTGAACGCGCAGCAATGCATGGATCGAGCGATTGCATTGAGCCGTGCGAATGGCATTGGCTGTGTAGCTCTGGCCAATACGAACCACTGGATGCGCGGTGGCAACTATGGATGGCAGGCGGCCGATGCCGGAGTAATCGGCATCTGCTGGACCAACACGATGCCGAACCTGCCTGCATGGGGCGCGAGCGATCCTCGACTGGGCAACAATCCGGTAATCATCGCAGTGCCTCGAGCACAAGGACATGTTGTCCTCGACATGGCGATGTCGCAGTTTTCGTATGGAGCTATCGAGTCGTATCGGCTGAAGGGACAACCACTGCCCGTTCCCGGTGGATTTACCGTCGATGGAGAACTGACGACCGATCCCGGAGCGATTGAAAAGTCTTATCGACCGCTGCCGATCGGATACTGGAAGGGCTCTGGTCTGGCCCTGATGCTCGATCTGCTTGCCAGCGTGCTCTCCGGCGGCAAGGCAACGCACCAGATTCCGGCTGACCCAGAACGGGAAACAGGACTTTCTCAAGTGTTCATCGCGATCGCTCCATCGTTAATTGGACCTCCGGAGCGAATGAGCCAAATTGCCGATGCTGTCATCGAGAACTTGCGTGGCTCGAAGTATTCCGGCGCAGCCGTTCGCTATCCCGGCGAACAGGTACTCAAGACTCGGAGCGAGAACCTGTCCCGCGGCATCCCAATTAATGCTGCGATATGGAACGACATTCACAAGCTTTGAAACAAATCGCATTTTGTGCCACTCTGGCGGCCATGTTCAAATCACTGCTCGTTGCACTGCTGGTTTTTCCGCTAGCTGCCACCACTTCAACCGACCAACCATCGATTGATGTCGTGCTGTGCACGAAAGCTCATCCTTGCGGGAAGTTTTCCGCTTTGGACATCACGACTTCACCAGTCCGCGCTCTCGATGTAGCAACGATCGACGGCATGATGAAGGCGTTCTACGAAGTCGTGTCTGGACCCAAAGGACAACCACGTGATTGGGGACGCGACCGCACACTGTACACTCCCGATCTCCGCTTCATTAGCGTCACTGAGCGTCGCACCGGAAAGCTTGCTGCACTGATCCTCGATCATCAGACATTCGCTGAATCATCCCAGCCTGGTCTCGCAAAAAACGGATTCTTTGAGAAAGAGATTCACCGCACCGTGCACCAGTTCGGACACATCGCGCATGTTTTCAGCACATACGAATCGCGCGAGACTCCTGATGGGCTTCCAACCGCTCGCGGCATCAACAGCATCGAAATGCTTTTCGATGGTCATCGCTGGTGGATCACTTTCGCAGAATGGGACGAGGAGAGGCCCGGCCAACTCCTGCCTAAAGAGTTTTTGCCATAACTCCAGCTAACGTGCGACAACTATAGATGCGGCCATTTCTGGAACGAGTTGATGATGGAGCGCAGAAGACAGCAACGGCGAAAGGGTCCAACCCGGGTTGGAGGTGACCGTCGCATTGGCAGGGCCAACGGTGGGCCGGAACGCCGTGTTGCCGATCGTCGCAGCGGCCTCGATCGCCGCAAGTTCGATGTAATCGTAGACTATCAGGTCCGTTCCATTCCCATCCTGCGCTGTTCCGGCCGAATCAGCATCGGCGACACAGCCAAGGATTTTTCCGCAAAATGTTCAGAGATGCTTCAGCGGAATCGCCCAACGTTCGCGCTTGATCTTAGCGGCATCAATCACATCGATAGCACTGGGGTTGGCGCGCTTGCCTCTCTGCTCACCTCCACTCGAACTCGAGGAGGCGATCTAAAACTCATTGCTCCCTCCCGGAAGGTCGAGAGCGCCTTGCGAACTACATTCTTGTACGAACTCTTCCATATACTTTCGAGCGCAAAGGAACTGGCGGAGTTCAGCGCTCAACCTCACGATTAGCGCGAGCGCTTTTGTTCCCAATATGGACCTCGCCAGATCTATACGTGCTCATCTTTAATGCCCCGAGAAAGGCAGCGAGTCCGAAACATTCCGGAAGATCTTTCACCAAAGGCAGGCTCAGGACGACAGAGTCTAAGAAGGCGAACGAGAGCACCCGCCTCCTAGGAAAGTAAAGCCGGAAGAATCTCCCGAATTCAGGGACGCGACGAACCTCAAGCGAATCCACAGACGAGCAATTCGAATCGAAATGATCGATAATAGGGATGTATGTCCATAGCCACCCCGCGTGCCCAAAGTCAGTTGTCGATTCAGGAGTTCACCTCCGAACTTCGGAAACTGCCTCCTGCGAGCTTCGAGCGTGTCGACGCCGTGCAACGCTTTCTGCGCGAGCATCCTGTCGATCCCGACAGTCTCTCGCCTTATCTCTGTTGGGACCATCAGCACTACACGCGAAACCTGATTGACAAGAGCGATCTTTATGAATTGGTCGCTATCTGTTGGGAGGTTGGACAGGCAAGTTCGATCCACAATCATCGCGATCAAAATTGTTGGATGGCGGCTCCGATTGGCACGCTGATGGTTCAGAACTACCGCGTGATGGCGCAGGATATTGAAGCCGGCACATGCAAGATTGAACCTACTGACACTTTGGAAATGAATCAAACCAACCCAGTTGCCGTCGATCCGCAGGAGCCGGTGCATCGTGTGCATAACCCAGCAGAACTAAAGCAGCGCGCGGTCAGCCTTCACGTTTATTCACGTCCTTTTGATACTTGCGTGGTCTATTCTGACCAGCAGGGCACCTGCGGCGTCATCAAGCTGCACTATACGACGCAATACGGGCATTGATGAGCTTGGCGCGCATACACGCAGTCTCCGTTGCAACGTCGCTGCATATCGCTGCACTCCACTATCGCAAGTAGTGGTCCCAAATTGAGAATCGATAGTCCGTTTGCGGGATGAGAGGCGTGCTGTATGCAACGAACCGGCTCGCTTGAACGTATGTAGAAGGAAAGGTAGAGTAGTTTTGATGTTTACCTCTAGTCACAATCCGCAATCGCTTGAATGCACCAAGAACGCGCGCCCGCTAAGTAAATAATTTCCTACAAGATTAAGGAACATTTTCGTTCCATATCCGTCTCACTTACTAGGCCGATTCAACTGATAGGAGTAGCTGTGCCATGGAGGATTCATTGCAATTGAATTTGGAAATCCTTGCAGAACAGGGAATCGCTCTCATACGTTGTCGCGGACAATTAAAGTTCGGAAAAGAGTGCCAAGTGTTGAAGAAGTGTGTCGATAGTGTGCTGTCGCAATTCTCGATTTGTGTGTTGAGTCTGACGGCCATTCGTCAGATTGACGCTCGTGGTTTGGGCACCTTGGTTGGATGTGTGGAAAAGGCGCGATCATTGGGATGCTTGTTGTTGATTGGCGGCACTTCGGAGAAAGTTCGCGACCTGCTTCGCATTACCAAACTGAATACTGTACTGGAAATTTACACGTCGGAGTTCGATGCGATGCAGGCATGCGGGCAAGCGGCATAAATGACGCAAAGCGTTGAGGGTCTATGTGAGTGGTTCAGGCAACGCTGGCCCCACCATGGACTGTCACCCCTCACTCCGCGCCAAGCACAGCGAACTCTTTCAGCACCTCGACCCTTCAGTATTCGTCGGAGAACCTGAGCTGGCTGCTCAGTAGCGCTCCGAAAGTCCCCGATTTTCCACCATTCGTTATGGCCCTCATTACAGAGGAGCAGTCAGCTTATGACGCCCATTTTGTCGAGGTACACGTCGATTAGATGTCGATAACTTATTCTGAGACTCTCAACCGCCGGCCTATCACTCTCGTCCTGCTCGACGAAGAGGTGCTCAACCTCCAGTCGCTCCGCTGCAGTCAGAACCTTTTTCCAGTCGATAGTTCCATTTCCAACCTCGGTGAAGTGCTCGGCTGCTTTGTTAAGTTCCCGTGATGGCGGGAATCCTTGGCGACGATCTTTGAGATGGAGCATACGCACGCGATTGCCAAGTTTTCGCAGCATCGCGACCGGATCCTGGCCGGCCTGGGTAACCCAGTAGCAGTCCATTTCGAAGCAGACCAATTTGGGATCGGTATTCTCAACAAGGATATCGAAGCCGGTCGTGGCGCCGAGCTGGCGGAATTCGTAATTGTGATTGTGGAAGCCAAAGCGCATGCCCATACTCCGCGCCCGTTCTCCCCAACGATTGAACTGGTCCGCAGCCAGCCGGAAGTCGTCGGCTGTGTTCCGAAGGTTTTCCGGCAGCATCGGGCAGATCACAAAGCTCACGCCAAGCTCCCTGGCGTAATCGAGCTTGGCCGGAAGCCCCTGGTAATCGAAGTGTCCGCTGGGCACCTTGAGCCCGGCGTCGAGGATCATCTGGCGCAGCTCTTTTGCTGGGCGCGAATAGACGTTCCAGTAAGTCTCGACCTCGTCGTAACCGATTGCGCGAATTTGCTTCAGCAGGGGGGCCAGATCAGCTTCGGCCTGCCTGCGCACAGTATAGAGCTGTACACCGAGCGGCGGATGTATGTACTGGTCGGCAAAGAGGTACCGACTTGCGGCAAGCGACCCTACGGCGGCAAGTCCTGAGCGGAGGAAATCCCGGCGAGAAAGCATGGCTGAATATCGCAGCAAAGGCAGGTCCACGTCCACCCAGCACGTTTAACAAACCGGCGAAAGACGGAACGTTCTCTGAAGATTGTTCCCAGAGTAGGAAAACATTCCGTCTGGGCGCTTTTTTGTCTGGTCGTCCCTTTCTTGTCCGTGAATTACAATCCTGAACCAACTTTCCCACTTAAGGAAACCATCCGCCTGGTCCCCAGCTTCATCCCCGCTTTTCTTCCTCCATTTGAAGATTGCAGGGGAAGCTCAAGCGCTGCCGTGCTAGGTTGGAGATGAACGCTACGTTCTCTGTCGGCAAGCCGTCCCAAAGCTGCGCACACATTGTTTTGAATTTGCCGGCGGCTAATCCCAAAATGGTCTAGTAAGTCCTGCTGTAATGTGCGGGAATTCATCGGGAGCACTCATGTCCACTATCAAGGATGTCAGCGGTACTGCGTTTGTCGTCGCTGAATACCGCGCGGAAGAAAATCGGGAGCTCATGCCCATCTACAACGATCCGGTGGTCGGGCTCTTTCTCAGCGACGCGAGCCGCCAGGCTGCTGAGCGCGTTGCCTCGCGCTTTCCCAAGGTCAAGGATATGGTCAAGACGCGGACGCGTTACTTTGACGACATGCTGGACGCACAGATCGCGGCTGGGATCGGCCAGGTGCTGATCCTCGGCGCCGGGCTCGATACCCGTGCCGTCCGCAAGCAGTCAGCCGGGGTGCGCTACTTCGAGATCGACGATCCGGCAACGATGGAACTGAAGCGGCGCTGCTACGCGGACGCGTGCATCGACGCCGGCGTGACCCACATTCCAGGAAACTACGTCACCGATGGCCTGATCGACCTGCTGCGGTCAAACGGCTTCGAGTTCGACGTGCCGACGTATCTCATCTGGGAAGGTAACGTCATGTACATGCCGCTCGGGCACGGCAAGCACACGATGCTGGAGTTGAAGCGACACCTGAAGCGCTTCCGGCTGTCGTTCGATTATCTGACCGAGTCGGTGATCACCAAAACAACCGGCGATGCGGATCTCACGATTCTCGTCGAGAGCTTCGAGGGGATGGGCGCGCCCTGGGTGTCCGGAATCGACGATATCCACAGCCTCGCTCGCGAACTGGGCCTGCGGGTCGTCGAGAACTTTAGTACCGGCGAGCTGTATCGGAAGTATCGTGGCCGACCCACTTCTTCACAGGTCTTTCAGCACTACTCGATCTGCACGCTGGAACCCTAGCGCGCCGGGGCAGTACCGCCCGCGGTAGCGGATGGGTGAGTCTGGGTTGTCAAGCTCAGGTATCTCTCCGCCCTGGACATGGACGACGTAATCCATCGCCCGCTCGATCCCAAGATCACCCCAGGCAATCCGGGCCGCCTCATCCCGTGTCAACTCAGGTGTTCCTGAGCGGAGCGTGCTACACTTCTGACCGCTTTTTTCGAGCCTTCCCACAATCGCCCGCTATCAGGAGTTACCGAAATGAAACTTACAAGCTTTTGCGCAGCGTTGATGTTCTGCGTGTTTACTGCTGCTTACTCTCACGCTCAGACGAAGACTGCCTGCCTCGCACATCATTTCGCTTACGTCGAAGGACTATTTGAAGTTCGCTATGAACCGGGCTGCACCGGACACGATGAGCCCGAGTTGGACCCTGTCTCCAGCGCTCCCGGATCGGCCCGAGACCTCACCTGGACAGCTGTGCTGCCAAGCGATGGTCCATCGACCCTCGTTTCCGATTTGGGACCAACGTTTTGGTTTGGAGGAACGGTTACAGATCCCAAGAGCTTTGGAGGACAGGCATTTGTCGAGTTGCAGATCTATCCTGACTCCATCGTGAAGAACTGTTTCCCCAACGGCGCCTTCAGCGTGAGCTTCGCGCCGAATACCTATACGGCCTGCTCTCCGGTGTTCAAGCTGGTTGCGGAATCCAACGGCAAGTTCCGGGAACCAGCAGCATTCAATGCCATGCTGACCGACGGAACAGGAAACAACCATCCGCTGATTATGCATGCCGGAGATATGATCCAGGTGCACTACTACACCACCCCTGTCCAGGACGGCTTCCACATCACGGTTACCGACCTGACCACGCCTGGCACCGGAACCATCATTCTGAACTCCTCTTCCGATGGCCCGCTGATGCCGGTTTATGACACGCAAGAGCTCGGCAACTCGCTGGCTTGGGGCATTGTTTCGGATACGCCCCTCTCCTTCGTCTGGGAGATCGGACACAAGTCGGTCTTCACCGGGGGAGCCGCTTTCTGTTTACCCGGTGAGGCTGGCTGCCTGTCTTACAACGCCGCATCGTGGGCGGGAATTTCCCCGATACAGATCAAATCGGTAGTCTTTGGCGACGGATCTGTACCAAAAAGCTTCGCTGCCGTGAGCGACCAGGGCGGAAAGGCTGAAGTACTCGCCCCGAATGCGTGCTCCGCGTATGGTGGCCCGCTCTGCATCTATCCCTGGTACACACTCGGAGCGACCGGGTTCCATTATGGGATCGACTACCCGGATACACGCAAAGACTTCGGACAGGCTGACCAGTTCACTACAACGACGCAATGTGGGGGCCCCTTCGGACCTGACTCAACCTATTGCGCCACGACTTTGAAATAGGAGCACGGCACCCCGTTCTCGCACGGTGTTCTGCCAGGACGGGAGAGATAAATGTCCGTTGCTTCGGTTATCGTTTCTTCTCGCGAGTGGTTAGAGCGTTAGATTTTGATTGTCTCTCTTCAGACGGTCTTCGGGAACGAGTCAAAGACCGGAATTACTGACATCGTTCTCAATAGCTCTATCGACTACCCGTCGTCAATTTCTTCACAGCTTCCGGTCCCTAGGTTCCCCAAGAAGGGGATAAGGTTAGGACTGGCTGATTAAACCGTTTGCCGACCAGCGATCTCCGCGCAAAATGGCTTCAACCGCAGGCAGAAGTTCTGTGATGGCATTCTGCTTGTGAACGAACCCTTTTGCTCCGTTGCTTAGAGCTGTCGCTACCACATCGGGATCGTTGTCTTGACTGATGAACAGGATTTTTGCGGCTGGAGCGAGTTGCCCTATTCGGTGGGCGACCTCGATGCCGTTTAGTGTCGGCAGCCCGATGTCGAGAAAAATCAAATCGGGTTGCAATTCTTCAGCCTTCTGAACCGCCTCTAATCCGTCCGCTGCCTCGCCAATCACCTGCAATTCCGGTCTCGCTTCCACTGTCGTGCACACGAAGCGCCTAAAAGGTTCGAAATCATCGACCACAAGAATGCGGACAACAGTGGACGGGTTTCTCCGGTTTGAGGAGATCGCTGTAGTCTGAGTCGTAGGTGGTTTCGTCATGGGCGGTTCATTTCGCAAGGAACCGTCGCCCGTTCGGGCGCAGGGGAGGGTTACAAGAGGAGACACTCTTAGAATACTCCTCTTCGACAAACTATTGAAAAACCGCAACGGTTGTTACCACGCGTTAGCTGGGCTGCCGACCTTTTCCCGTTACGGTTTTTTGCATCAGATTCCAAGACAACACCGGCCTACGTTCATATGCCGACACCAAGCCATGCTGTTGAAACCGTCCTCATCGAATGCAGTTTGGTGTTAGGCAGGCGAACTGCAGATTCAATCTTTCTCAGCCTTCAGGAGCAATCCGCCGCGAGGAACATGATTATTCCGGGTTGACGCTTCCCTTGTTCTGGTATCTCGTGCAAGCTCAACCAATTCAGTTGTCGAGGCGGTAAACTGCGAGAAGCCGCAATCCAAGCAGATCAAAACCGTTGGGAATGCCAGGACGCCGGGATTGTCAATATTCTCGAGGCCGCGAAAATGGATAAGTACCTCAGCGGCAAATTCTGATTGATTGCCCGATCCGCATGATGCGCAATTCATAGCGAGGCTCTCCTTCGGCTAACCTACGCAACCACAGAACGCCTGTCTGTTCAAAATTGACCACACCCGAACGATGCCTCACGCCGCCGCTGCAAACAGCCTCTCTGCCCACCCTCCGAAAAATCCGGAGGCTAGGACACTCGGCTTTGAAAGAATCGTTACTGTCCCTGGTTTCGTGCCGAGGTTTTCCTGCGATATGTATCCGGAGACACAAATGTGTAGCTGAACCCACGTCCTCAGGGGTGTGGCCGGCGTAATTCATTGATTCTGGCTCTTTCTTGCTGGGTTGCGTGAACTGATTGAGGCTTATTGCGAATCACCGACGCGATTCTCCCTGCTAGGTCTGCTTAGCGATCAGCGGTTCCATCCGACCACTGTCGCACGGGAATCAGGAACACGGTCAGGCGCTCCCAGCTGTCCTTAAACGCTATGACTGGAGAGCCCGGCAGATCAGCTCCCCATGCTGCCGGCTCGGTGGGTGAGGTGAAAAACATGAGGTGCGGATGCCAGTGTCCGTCGCGATCGCTCAAATAGCCCTGCTTCGACATCATGTAGGACATGGCGCCGGGTTCCATCGCCGGCAACTCCTTTTTGTCTATCGCGGCCCTGATCGCCTGAATCATCTGATCCTTTGTGCGTCCAGCTAGTACTAAGTCTGTCCTCTTGATGATGCGCGGAAGGTAGGACCGCGCGCCAGCCGCATTCAGGCAGATCGGCGCGCGCAGCTTAGGATTCCAAAAGTCCGGGTCATTGACTTCAGCAATCCAGGAGCGTTGCACGACGCACACGAACCCATTCTTTCCCTGAACCGCAGTTTCGTATCCGTGACGTCCGAGAACCAGGGCTTCGGCATCGCGCGAAATGGACTCCGGTGCTGCACTCCGCGCCAAAGCTATTTCGGAATTCCGATCCTCCATCAGATATTGCTCAACAGGGGCCATGCTTGGATACGATGTTTTGGCATTCTGTGCTATCGCCTGCCACGCCGTGCAAAGCACAACCACGAGCGGGAGACATTTCGCCACGATTGCGCCAAACTTTATTGCTTGCATGCTCTTTGCTCCTGACAGGAACCCGGCAATACTTGTTGATATCCACATAGACGAGGCAAGCCGCTTGCCGTGAGCTTTACGAAGTCTCGAGAAGTGATTGTTCATTGCTTTCGCGACCTCACGCGGTTTGCCAGTGAATACTCATCGGAATGCGTGGTCGCCGACAATATCCAGTTAACTCGGATTCGATATGACCACTGGAAAATGCATTGAACCCGTCGGCTAGAGCCAAATCATAACTGGGTCGCATTGACGGCACGGATGAATCCGTGCCCTTCCCTACCGTCAGGATTTTCGGATCGCCGACTTTCGTAATCGATCCATTTGGGTCTCGCGATGGACCGTCTTGCCAGACAGGAGAGGCTTCATAGAGAGATCAGCGAGCAGTTTCTCCGCGGCTTGTCGTGCGTATTCCGCAGGCCACGGTTCGCCATGCAGCTGTGAGGCGGTGATGGCGCCTTCCATCAAGAGGTAAAGCTGCTCGGAAAGCGTGCCGGGATCCGCTCCTTTGACTTCTGCAGCCAGGCCACGGAGATACGAGCGAATCATCTCTTTGTGTTCGCGAGCCGCACGATGAACAGGATGATCCGGAGAAGGATATTCGATGCTGGCCCGAATGAATGCGCACCCATAGTAGCCTTCAGAGACGAATCGATCATGTAAGGCGCGAAAGAGTTCCAGAATTCGATCCTGCGGACGTGTTGCACGAGCTTCGATGGAACTCACGAGCCACTGCCGGAACATTTTGTCTTCGCGCTTGAGCGTCGCGACGATTAGATCGTCTTTTGAACCGAAGTTCTTGTAAAGCGTCATGCGAGCGACGCCAGCCTCCTCGAGAATCGCATCGACGCTTACCGCGTGAAACCCGGTCTCGCAGAACATTCGTTGCGCGACAGCGAGAAGGTGCTCGCGTTTTCTGACGGCCATTCCAAAAGTATACCAATCGATCTACCGTAAATACGTTGTTGCTTGTAGTTGAACTTGCCTGGGACGAACCTCAAGTAGATGAATCGTTCTACTTGCGCACTCTCATCAAAACAGGCGAAACGGGAGCAGGCCACTCGCGGTGCTCCAACTGAATGACGAGGAGGAGTTGGTAGATGGATTCGGATACTTATGTATTTTCAAAGCAGCCTGGGTTCGTTGAAACCAAGGTGCGGAAAGCGTTTAAGCAAGCCGTCCCGTTGCGGACCGTCGTTATCTATTGTTATGACCCACGGGCAGTGAGCATTCCCCATGCTGTGGCGAAAGCACTGTCCGGCGAAGTGTACCCAGGCGAGATAGTTCGGGACGAGCAAGGCAACAAGGTAGCGTCGACTACTACGGTCTTCCCGGTTGTAGTTGCGGGTGGGCGCGCGGTGGATGCGCTCCGATCTATAACGGTCGCTCAGCACTTGTTTGGAATCGAGAACATCGTCGTGGTGCACCACACGTACTGCGGAGCCACGTCGTTCACTCCCGAAGGGCTAATCAAAGCCTTTCATAGCGAGCAAGGCGTAGATATCTCGGCACTCTACGACTCAGCCAACATCGCGATTGCCGACTATGAGTCATCCCTCAAGCGCGACACACGACTATTGCGCGAGTCAAAGGGAACACCGAAGCACGTAAACATCTACGGCTATCTGTTCAACATCGACACCGAAACATTGACTCTGATCGTAGAGGATCGCGCGAGTTCCAGCGCACGGCACGATGGCTCTGAAGTCGCATGACCAATTCTGAATCGTGGAAAACCGAATGAATACAAATTTCTCGGGCGCTAGTCCGTTCCGAGCAAGTAACTAAGGAGAGGAAATATGCCATTGAACCAATCGAAACCGAGTGAGGAAAACTCTAACCGTGAGGCGCAGCTCCAGCACGGAGACCTGCAAGGAAAAAGCACTGCCGAACAGGATCGCATTAAGCACTTACGCATCGCATTGCGGCTAGTGGGCGTGACGTTCATTTTCGGAATATACACATTCGTCCTTGTCTGGCCGTCTGGCTGGTCGTGGCACTCGGGACAGTCGCACCACCTGCCGCATTACCTGCAGATGATCCTTGGGGTCTATGCAACGTTGGGTGTTTTCCTTTTAATCGCGAGCCGCAATCCCCTTCAACACCTGAGCCTGATCTGGTTCACGGTGTGGTCCAGCGTTGTGCACGCCGCAATCATGGCGGCGCAAGCTTTGGCGAATCCGGAGCAAATCGCACACCTTTGGGGTGACGTCCCGGCGCTTCTCGTTGTTGCCGCTGTGCTTGCGCTTCTCACGCCTCGAACGGCCGCAGCCGAGTCCGCTGTGAGGGTGAAGACCGCAACTGCAACCGCAATTAGATGAGACGTGGCAGTTGGACTGCGAGGGCCTGCGATTATCCTCTGAATCGGAAAGCGTAAGGCGGGCCCTCAATTCCGCTATGCAATTGCCGTTCATTGGCTGGGTGGCTAGCCGTGCCGAAAGATTCGTCGGCGCTCGATGAACCGAAGGATTACTGTCTGGTAATAAAAATGAAAAGTGCCGGCGGTCAGATCGGATGATCGCTTCCCCTGTCTCTACCCTCGCCTGTTTCATTGGTAGCAACGAGAAACTCGAGGCCACGATTATGATTGGCGGCGGGTTGCCAAGAGCGGAGATGCGATGAAGCGCACATGGACGATCATCGGTGTACGCGACGTTGCCGGCAGCTTCAAGTGGTACCAGTCGCTGTTCGGCCAGCCCGAGACAGCTCCGGCCCATGACCACTTTGGTCAGATAGTAGATACGGATGGAACCGTCCTGCTTTGCGTCCACCAGTGGGGCGCGCACGAGCATCCCTCGTTGATGGGTCCGGAGTGGGCTTCACCTGGGAATGGGCTTCTCTTGTTCTTTCGCGTTGACGACTACGAGGTGGCGCTGAAGCGGGCGCGCGCTCTCGTCGCCCGGCTCGAAGAGGAGCCCCACATGAATCCGAACACGCAAACCATGGAGTTCTCACTCCGCGATCCAGACGGATACTACGTGACGATCAGCGCGCTCTGAAAAGCGGCAATCGGCATTCGGCACCTAAGAACATCCGCTCCAGTTCATCGTGATCATCGATGACTGGAAGCCGTCCAGCCGTTCCATATCGGAACCAGCAGTGTCTCTTGAAGTGAGCACCCCAGCAGAATCGCAGTCTCCGTCTTGGTCATTCAGTCGCGGCGAGCGACATCGGCGCGTCCGCCGACCGGACGGGCGCGCCCCCAGGTCGCAGCAGCAGCCAGAACGCGAGAAGGTGCGTCCAGAAAAGCGCTGGTACATAAAGCATTGGGATCGCGTAACCGGCTCCGAGCTGCCCGGCAACTGACGGCAGATCCACGCTGACCGCACGCGCCGTGTCGATGACCAGGTCGGCGAGACCGACCAGATTGAAAGCCCAGACCAGCGGCCAGAAGAGGAAGCGCACGCGCACCGTCAGCAGCGCGAGGATTGCGAGCAGTGCGGTGGCGAGGTCGCCGTAAGCCACCTGCGTAGCGAAGCCCTGCGGCAGGTTCGGCCCAACAAACCCGGGCAGTAAGAAGGCCAACCCGAAGAAGCGGAAACTGTTGAACGTTGCAATCGCGCGGTGCGCCTCGACCCGATCCATCGCCCTCAGCCGCGGCCAGACGTAAGTCGCGATGCAGAGCGCCCAGGCGAGATAGCCCAGCGCCATGTCGATATTGAAGATGTCTTTTGCCGGCATGCCCGACCTCCTTGCCATCGGCGCGTGCCGATGGCCTGATCATGATGGTTCGCTGTTAATTGTTCTGCGGTTTAATTGTTCTGCGTTGCGGGGCCTATCAATGCCCTCAGCGGCATCAAGGGTCCGACGGGAACGTACTGGTGATCCATCAACTGTTCCTTCGCGAGCGGCAGCGTTTCCATAATGGCTCGCGCCTCGTCTTCGGTCTTCGCCTCGACCAGGAAGACGACGCCTTTGCCATCGCCGCGCGAATACCACTGGCGGATTTTCCCGTCGAGGTAGAGCCTCACAGTGGCCCGAATCTCTGCGGGGATGACATCCATGACTTGCGAAGCGGTTACACCCTGCTTGACAGTCTGAATGACCAGCACTTCGGTGGTTTTAGGTATCGCCACGCTGGGCACGCCTGAGGCGGCCCCGGACTGTGATTGCGCTACGGACACTGCCGGTAGCGCTGCCATAAGAAGAGGGATCATGTATCTCATAGTTATCCTCGATTCAGTTTGGTTAGGTTCTTGGTTGGTCGTTGATGTGGTTCCTTCGATTGAAAATCTGTTCCATCGTCTACTCGCTTAAAGAGTACGAGCGTACTCTATTGGATGCAAAAAAAAATGCGTCACCTTTCGGTAAAGTTTTTTACAAAGAACTTCCTCGCCTCCGCCAGCACCCGCTCACGCCCTTGGGGGGACAACTTCAATCTGGCCGCAGTCACTACCCCAGCCATACTGGGAAACAACAACTCAAACTTCGCCAGTTTTTCTTCGCGCGTCTGACCTGGAACAAATGGCAATAGCCGCTCGCGATACGCTTCTCGCGCCGCCTCAATCCGCTTTCGCACGGACAACGGCTTTCGTGAAAGCTCCGGCCCGAGGGCAGCGAACGCACATCCCATTCCCGGCGAATTCGCGTGGCCGGCGCTCAGATAGCGTTCAATGATCGCCCGCAGAGCCTGACCTTCGGGCGCCGACTTTGCAACCTCGAGCATGCCACTTCCCATCTCGTCGAACGCCCGTGCCACCGCTTCGACGAAGAGGTCATCCTTGCTCTTAAAGTGCCGGTAGAAGCCCCCTTTCGTGAGGCCCACCTTCTTCATCACCGTCCCGATGCCGCTGCTGTCCCCACCGTGCTCGCGAAACGAGCGAGCAGCTACGGAAAGAATCTTCTCGTGGTTCTCGGCCTTATGTTCCGGCGAGTAGCGCATGAGATGAGAGTACGATCGTACTCTAACAATGTCAAGGGCACAGGTGCCCCGGCGCGCGCTCCCGCTTGTGAATGTTATTTAGGCACCCGGCTCCCCAAGTACATGAGGGCGCGATAGTAGTATTGGTGACTTCATGCCACCTCGTGAACCCAAGATCGAAAGCCTAACCCACCAAGTCCCCATCAAAATCGCGCCGAGTGCCAGCCAGGCTTGCTCCAGACGCGCTTGCGCACTTCTTCTTTCTTTGCTTCTCTCCCTAGGTATCGCGCTTGCTCAGCCTGATGATGGATCGAACAAGCCGACTCTCCTGGTCGATGTGGACCATCGCCAGCAGATCAGCCTCGATGGCGATTGGCATGCCATTGTCGATCCGTATGGCTCCGGTTTGTACGACTTTCATGGCAAGCTGCGAAACAACGGCTATTTCAAAAACGAAAAGCAAGCAAGTAACGGACTAGTAGAGTACGACTTCGCAAAATCGTCCACTTTGCGCGTGCCGGGTGATTGGAACACGCAGCGCGAATCGTTGTTTTTTTACGAAGGCCCACTTTGGTACGAGCGTGAGTTTACCTACCATCGAGTTTCTGGACGACGCCTTTTCTTTCACGTCGGATCCGCAAATTACCTTTCCTATGTCTGGGTAAACGGGCAGAAGGCGTGCGAGCACGAAGGTGGCTTCACTCCATTCGATTGCGAGATCACCAATGACGTCCACGACGGCAACAATTTTGCTGTGATCGCCGTCGACAACACGCGGCACGCGGACGGCGTGCCTACGCTGCAGACCGACTGGTGGAACTACGGTGGTCTCACGCGAGACGTATCTCTGGTCGAGGTGCCGGGCACGTTTATCGACGATTACAGTCTGCAGCTCAAGCGCGGCACCAAGACGGAACTGGAAGGATGGGTGCACATCGACTCGGCGAGTCCGGGTGCAACGGTCACGTTGGCGATTCCTGAGCAGAAGCTCACGCAGACATCTACGATACAAGACGATGGACGGGCCCGCTTTGAATTCCACGCCGGCAATTTGGAGCTGTGGTCTCCGGAGCATCCGAAGCTTTATCGCGTTCAGATTCGTTCTGGGCAGGACTCACTGGAAGACGAAGTGGGCTTTCGCACTATTGAGGTCCGCGGCACGCAGATTCTCCTGAACGGCACTCCCATTTTTCTTCGAGGAGTGTGCATTCATGCGGAGGCGCCTCAGCGCACGGGCCGTGCCTATTCCGACGAGGATGCAAAGACGCTGCTCGGCTGGGTAAAGGAGCTGGGCGCAAATTATGCGCGGCTGGCTCACTATCCTCACGATGAGCGAATGACGCGTCTGGCTGACCGGATGGGAATCCTGATCTGGTCCGAGATTCCGGTCTATTGGGCGGTTGAGTTCGACAATCCAGCGGTTCTTGCCAAAGCTCAACAGCAGTTGATGGAGATGATACGCCGCGATCGCAATAAGGCTTCCGTGATCCTCTGGTCAATGGCCAATGAGACTCCCAACAATCCAACCCGTACACAGTTTCTGCAAACGCTGGCCGCACGCGCGCACGTCGAAGATCCAACGCGTCTGGTTACGGCGGCGTTGCTCGTCCGCACCGAAGGAATGAAGAAGATCGTCGATGATCCCCTGGGCACCGCACTCGACGTAATCGGAGTGAACGAATATATCGGATGGTACGAACACAAGCCCGAAGACGCTGACCGCACGGAGTGGGATATCCACTACGAAAAGCCAACGATCGTGAGCGAGTTCGGGGGAGACGCCAAGTACGGCTTGCATGGCTCTAAGGACGAACGCTGGACGGAGGAATATCAGGCCAACATCTACCAGCATCAGCTCGTCATGCTCAATCGCATTTCGAAGCTGCGGGGAATGACGCCGTGGATCCTCATGGACTTTCGCTCACCACGCCGTCCACTACCTGGAATACAGGACTACTTCAATCGAAAAGGTCTCATTTCGGAACAAGGACAGAAGAAGAAGGCATTTTTTGTCCTGCAAAAAGCATACACGGAGAAGACAGTCGGCAGGCCAGAGTAGTGCGATTGGGCTGCTCTCAAGTCTTGGCGGCGGTCCGTGTACGGAATGGAAGCTGCTGTTGGAAATGCGTGCGATGGTGCCCCGGCCTTCCTCTTTTTGCTAAAGACTTACAAAATTCGGGTGCCCCGTTGTTCGCAGGGCGGGCTAAGCGAATGCCTGCAATGTCGCCTTGACAGTCGCTTTTTCTCCGGAGTCTCCTAACCCTCTTCGTTTCCGTTGGTCAAATGTGTAAATAGAGCGCCCTGCAACTTCGGGGACGCGCTTGCGTATTCCATAAAGTCCGGAGCACGTGGCGAGGAGGCGGTGGATGGAAACACTGGGCCAAAATCTCAGGCTGGCTGTGCGTCAGTTGCGGCGTAATCCCGGATTCACATTCGCTGTGGCTTTCACGCTTGCTCTTTCTATCGGAGCAAACACGGCAATTTTCTCGATCGTGAACGCGCTTCTTCTGAAAGAGCTGCCCTACGATCGTCCGGAGCGCATTGGAATCGTGTTCGCGAAGACTACGGGGGCTCAGTCTGGGGACGACCGAAAGAATGTCGATGGAGAGCAATGGGAGCTGCTGCGCGACAACGTGCCCTCTCTCATCTCGGCTGTTTCGGGCCTGCGCGCTTCCGGTGTAAACCTGCAGGCCGGTTCCCGCGCGCAGTATCTTCACGCGGGACGCGTTTCGGCGCGCTATTTCGACGTGCTGGCTATCCGTCCCATCATGGGACGCACTCTTTCAGAGGATGAAGACCGTCCGCACGGCCCCAAGGCAGCCATCCTCAGCTACGGTTTGTGGCGCACCGTTTTTGCACAAGATCCTAACGTTCTGGGACAAGGCGTTCTGCTGAAAGGCGAGCCATACACGATCATTGGGATCCTGCCTGAACATGCAACTACTCCGTTAAATGCCGATCTCTATACGCCCCTGCAGCCGAGCCGCGAAGGCGAGGGTCAGGGCACAAACTTTGCTCCCATCATGCGATTACGGAATGGCGCAACCTGGCCACAAGCTGATGCAGAAATCAACGTCGCATGGGCCCGAACTGCGCGGGTCCAAAATTTTGTCAGGAGAAATCCTGGGGCGCAGATAACGTACCATTCGGTTCCACTGCAAGCGGGGCAAGCAAATACGCTTCGGCCGCAGGTGCTGGCGCTGATGCTGGCGGCCGGATTCATCCTGCTCATCGCTTGTGCGAACCTCGCTGGGCTTACTCTCGTGCGCATGTTGCGCCGCACAAGCGAGATCGCGACGCGGCTCGCGCTGGGCGCTTCTGCGTGGCAGATTCAAACGCAGCTGTGGATCGAAAATCTGGTGTTGGCGCTCCTGGGTGGTGTGGTGGGCATCGGAGTAGGCTTCCTGGCATTGCGCGGGTTGCTGCTGATGCTGCCGGAGCACTTTTTGCCGGTGGCGACGATTCGTCTCGACGGTCGCGTTTTGGGATTCACTCTTCTGCTGTCCTTACTCACGAGTGTGCTGTTCGGTATGTTGCCTGCGCTTAGCAGCACGCGAATCGATCTTCGGTCTGCGATCGCCAGCCGTGCCGTAATAGGAACTGGCAGCGTTTATATCCGGCAAGGTTTGATCGCGGGCGAAGTTGCGCTGACGGTGGTGTTGCTGGCGGCTGCCGGCCTGCTGATCCGTACGCTGGTTCACCTCGAGACCATGCCTCCGGGTTTCAATCCAGCTGGAGTGATCACGGCGAAGGCGTCTCTCGATGATGTCCGCTACGGCGATCCGGCGGCGTTCCGAAAACTGCTTAATGAGAGCCTTTCCACGATGCGCGAGATTCCCGGCGTGCAGAATGCAGCGGTTGGTTTGACTCTGCCGTATGAGCGTGCACTGCTCACGGGAATCACTCTGAGTGACGGCAAAGAGGCAGGGCAGCAGGTGATGACAAACAAAGCGTATGTCACTCCCGGCTACTTCGATACGTTGCAGATTCCAGTGCTCGCAGGCCGCAGCTTCACTGAGGCGGATGGACCGGATACAGAGCAGGTGGTTGTGATCAACCAGACGTTCGCGCGCAAGTTCTTCCACGGAGAGAACCCTGTAGGACGGCATCTCGACAAAATGTCGATCGTTGGCGTGGTAGCGGATACGGTGCTGTCTTCTGCAGGTAAATTGAACGAAGGTTCGGCGCCATTAACCGACGAAGAGGCGATTTATGTGCCTGCGGCACAAATCAGCGACTCCAAGATGCTCTCCATCACGCATGCTTGGTTTCAGCCAAGTTGGATCGTTCGCAGCCCCCAGTCGGCGGAACGCGTGATTCCCCAGATGCAGCGTGCACTCGCAACCGCAGATCCCACGTTGCCGTTTTCCGGTTTCTACTCGATGAATGACCTCATGGCCGACACGCTTGCGACCCAAAGAATCGAAGTCGCTCTGCTCACTGCAATGGCCTCACTTGCCCTGCTGCTAAGTGCGGTGGGAATCTTTGCCCTGGTGGCAAACCTGGTAGCGCAGAGAAGGCGCGAGATCGGGATTCGCATCGCGTTGGGCTCGACGATCGAAAGGGCCATGGTGCACGTCGGAAGTTCGGGAGTGAGCGCATCGACATTAGGATTAGTCCTCGGACTGCTACTGTGCATCGGCGCACTCCGCGTGATGCGCAGCGTTCTTTATGGTGTAGGCGTGTATGACGCGCCTACTATCCTGCTCGTGATACTAACCTTGTTTGTTGTGACTCTCCTCGCAACGGCCGTGCCTGCCTTGAGAGTTGCCAACATCGACCCTGCAACAACTCTGCGCGAAGAATAGAGTGATCGATCAAAACTAACCGAAGAGCGTGTTCGTTAACCGATCGGTTCGTGCTGAACGTCTCGCCTGCGCTGGTCTGTGCTAGGGGGAAGTTCGAATCTTTCCGAGATCGCTTTATCTTCATGGGTTTCGACATCGTGCACGGATGGCAACGCCAACCGCTACCAAGCAGATCCGATTGGCAGCTCACTTGCACTTGCTGGGCAGCGTTGAGGAGGCGACGGCAACGTCGTGCACCGATCATGGACGGTTCCGGTTTCATGCAGGGAGTTTGGTGCGGCGCGATTTTTGGAGCCGCGATCATGATGTTGATCGTCTCGCTGATATTCGAAAGCTCGCAGCGCAAGCAGGGACGGCAAGTGCGTCATGTTCACAAGATTTGGGGCGAAAGTCTGAGCGTTGCCACCGTGTCAGCACGAGAATCGATTAACGGCACTGACTAGCGCTCAACCCAGGGCGCCGATGCTGGCGATAAGGCAACTAAAAGTACAACGTGATTTCCGCCTGGGCGGTTCCTGGCGTCACGAAGTGCGTTCCTGATTGTTGTTTCCGGAGGGGCCATCCCCCAACACCGAACATAGTTCGGTGGTACCACGAGTCAAGATTCCGAGTCAACGAAAATTTCATTTTGGAACCCGCAGGCATCGAGGAGGTTGGGCGTCGCAATCATCGGACTTTGGTGCGAGCAACGGACTGCGAAATTCATAATTCACTGCTTATTCACTGTTATTCACTGTTCTTTGTGGCAAGTAAGAATCGCAAATTTCGATAATCTCTGACGCGGCAGGAGGTTGCGCGGAACTGTCCGTTGCTCGCCGGCGTTTTCAGAAAAAATTCACTGTTAGATTCGCTGATAAATTCGCTGTTCCGCGGACACCAGTGAATTTGTGCCACCGCCACCCAGCAGTTATCGAGCCAACAGCGAGAAGAATTTCCTCAATACGGTCTGTGCTTCGGGGATCCGCCACATAGAAGTCGTTGCTAAGTAGAAGGCGCCGTAGGGAAGTAACACTGCAATAGCAACCAGAATTGGATCACGATGTCCGACAGCTAGCTTGATTCCCCAGGCAGCCGCCGCAGATACCAGCGCCGAAGACCACAGCTTCGTGAGAAATGCGCCGGCTGGCGCTACGGCTCCGATGCGCTGGTGCAACTTCCAGCGCAACAGCAGGAATTCGACCCAGCCTGCAATGCCGGCTGACGCAGTGAGTCCCGCAACACCCCAACTCCGGTCGATGCCCAGCATTTGCGGCAAGCGCAATGCAAAAAACAATCCCAGAAGCGTAGTGAGCGCTACCCGAACAAGGGCGAAGCGCAGCGGCGTGCGTGTATCGCGCAAGGCGTAATAGGTTGAGGAGTACAGCCGTCCCAGTGCGGACGCAAGCAGTCCAACCGCTGAACCCGCGAGTATTCCCCAGACGTAAGTAGCATCGGCGTGCCCGAATCGTCCTGACTGGTAGATTCCCGCCGAGACGACATCACCCAGGGCAAGGAACGCCATCGCCGACGGAACCACAAGAAACGCGATCTGGCGCAGTGCTCTGCCCAGGCGCGCTCGCAGTTCCGCTGCAATTTCGCTTTCACTCCCGAGCGCTCCGGACATCGCGGGCAGTTCCGCGGCCGACACGCTCATGCCAAACAGGCTGATGGGCAGCGTGTACAAGATCTGTGCGTATCCCAAAGAGGCAACTGCGCCGGTCGGCAGGTAGCTTGCGATGATCGAATCGATGTATGCGCTGAGTTGTACGACGCCACGGCTGACAAGAACGGGAAAGAAGTTGCGAATTACCTCGCGAACGGCTGCGAGTTGAAGTCCCAACTGAAGCCGCAGACGGTGGACAAGTCGCAGCGCGACCGGTAGCTGCACACCTAGCTGCATGGCGCTGCCTGCCACTGATCCCCACGCGGTGATCACCGCCAAAGATTCTTGTGAGTGACTTCGTCCGAAACCGATCAGAGTCTCAATCATGACTGCGTTCCATGCGATCGGCGCTGCGTATGAGAGGAAAAACTTGCGATGGCTGTTGAGGATTCCCAGGCACCACGCCGACATCACCAACAAGCCCGCGCCCGGGAAGAAGATTCGCACCAAGCGAATGGTGAGGTCGCGCTTGGCGCCATGAAATCCCGGAGCGATGGCATCGATGATGTACGGAGTAGCGAGCACTCCAACCAAGACAAGCACGGCGGTGATGAGCGCGAGCAACGTCGCGACTGCATCGGCCACGTCGCTCGCTTCTTCATCCTTGCCGAGAGCGCGGAGCCGCGCGTACACGGGAATGAAAGAGGCTGAGAGGACTCCCTCGCCAAAGAGGTTTTGCAGAAAGTTTGGTATGCGGATGGCTGCGCGAAATACATCAGCGGCATCGGAATTGCCGAAGTAATGCGCGAACACGCGCTCACGAACCAAACCCGCGACGCGACTGAGAAAGATTCCAGCGGCTACCAGCGTTGCCGAGCGTCCTGTCGTAGTCGGCGCTTTCTGGCTTGGCGTACTCTCAGTCGGTGGCATCAGGCTTCCAAAGCCAATCTAGCATTCGCTCAGCTTCACGAAGCGTGGCGGAGCTTCCTTTATAATTACGGGTCTTTCAATATCGCAGCTTCGACAGTGAAGCGACGCTCGGGAGCAAGAGATGGCGGTTTCGATCATGGCCGGAAATCCGGCGCTAAAGGATGCCTACTCACAACTGAAGACCCGCATGGACAAGGCGGTGGGAGACTTCCGCAACAGCCTGCTCTCGACACGGACCGGACGCGCCTCGGTCCACATGGTGGACAGCATTCGTGTGCCCTACTACGGCTCCGAGATGCCGCTCAATCAGATTGCGCAAGTGCATGCTCCCGAAGCGCAGTTGATTACAGTACAGCCGTTCGATCCGAGTGCATTTGCTGAAATCGAGAAAGCGTTGCGTACTTCCGATATGGGCTTCAACCCCCAGAACGATGGAAAGATCATCCGTATTCCGATTCCACCTCTCACTGAGGAGCGGCGCAAGGATTTGGTGAAGCATCTGCACAAGGTGCTTGAGGACCATCGCACGGCGGTGCGCAATATCCGTCGCGACGGCAATGAATTGATTAAGAAGGCGCTCAAAGACAAGAAAATCTCTGAGGATGATGAGAAGCGCGCGCTGGAAGAGATCCAGAAGCTGACCGACGATGAGATCAAGAAGATGGAAGAGATGAGCAAAGCCAAGGAAAAAGAAGTTATGCAGGTGTGAGGTTTGGCTAGGTGTCTACGCCCTTTAACATTTCGGCCCCGAATTTTAGCCATCTGAGTTGATGCTCGCCACTCCGTCCCGTTAAAATTAGTTCATCCCACCTGCCGGGTTCCCAAAACAGCCGAGGTCAGGCAAGGCTCGCAAGAGCGGAGGAAAGTAGTGCTTTTGGTAGGCAACACAGCTCCGGATTTCGAACTTCCAGCGGTTACAGGCGACCGGCGCCATAAGGTGCGCCTGAGCGACTTCCGAGGGAAGAAGAACGTTGTTCTTGCCTTCTATCCACTGGACTGGACACCCACTTGAACGGAGCAGATGACGGCGTACAGTCGAGAACTCGCCAAGTTCGCCGCCAACGATGCCCAGGTCATGGGTATTAGCGTCGACTCCACTTGGAGTCATATCGCGTGGCAGGAAAAAGAAATCGGCAAGCTGAATTATCCGCTGCTCAGCGATTTCTATCCGCACGGTGACATTGCGCGTAGGTACGATGTCTTCCGCGAAGGCGATCCCATTCCAGGAATCAATGAGCGCGCCATTTACATTGTCGACAAGACTGGGAAGATTGTTTTCGCTCAACTCTACGAACTCGGCGAATCTCCAGACAATCAAGAGGTGCTTGACGTACTCGAAAGATTGGCGCCCGCATCTGCCAAAGTCGGCTAGAAGCTAGCACACACTCTGAACCTTTTTCACGTTTCTCCGTGGTGAAAAGCAGTCTCATTCTGCCGTCGCCGAGAATTTGGGCAAGACACGAGCCTGCTCAGGAATTCGGCGCCCACGCGCGTAATTGATCCAGGCTTCTGCGGCGATCAAATTGATCGTGAAGCCTAGCCAAAATGCCGTTCCGAAAAGCTCATGAGGCGAGAGTCGGCGCGAGGCGAAAAATGCTCCTACGATAGGCCGAACGGTGGCGACGCCCAATCCGATTGCGAAGCCCCGGATCATCCACTCGCGATGAAGAAGCACTTCTTTATGCCGAATGTGAATGAAGGCTTTTGTCAGGCAAAACAGGAACAACAGAGCGAAGAGCACGGTTGCGGCAGTCTCATTCGCGCCGCCAATCGCCATGCGGAAGCTCATCATTAACGCGGAGCTTGCGATGATCAGGCAGCAAACTAGAAAGACCCGCCCTGACCATCGGTGGAATTGCAGATATTTATTGCGAACCGTGCGCGAGAGCTGGAGTGGTCCGAGCACCATGAACAACATGCCGGGTGCGACATGAATGAGTGTCAGCAACTTATGCCGACTGAAGCCGATATCCATCACGGCTGCGGGTGAATTGTTTCTGGAGAACGTTTCGGGGAATTCGAGAGCCAGTACGCGATGGATGGCTGCGGCGAGTCCTATGAAGGCCAAAACCCATACGCCTGTCCATAGAAGGCGGACGAGTTTTGTATTGGGCAGCCGCATGGAGTTATCTACAGGATTCTCCTTCGGGTTTCGTTCTAATTCGACGGAAAAGACCCCCGCTGAACAGATCCTCTTGTGGAACAGCCGCCCTCGCCTGTGGCAGTCTTCTGGGAATCACACATACACGTAACTTGCCACTAAGTTCAGAAATCACCGACCATTCCACTAATCTGACAGACGTCAAAGGCCGCAGCCGAGGGCGGCTGTGCCACAAGATGCAATGACTGCTTATCTTTCTCTCGGTTCCAACATCGGCGATCGCGTCGCCAATATTCGCGCGTGCATTGCCCGTCTCATCTCCGTGGGTCAAGTGAGCAAAGTCTCTTCCTTCTATGAAACTGAGCCCATGGAACTGCGGGAGCAGCCTTGGTTCGTAAATTGTGTTGTGGAATTTGAAACCCAACTGAGTCCGGAGGGTCTGCTCTCCGCTATTCAACGAATTGAGGCGGAACTTGGGCGTACTCGCGAAGTTCCTAAGGGCCCTCGCACAATCGATATTGACATCCTTCTTCTCGGCTCGGTGGTTGTCGAAGAATCGCACCTGCAGATCCCGCATCCAGCTATGCACAAGAGAAGGTTTGTACTTGAGCCGCTTACTGAGATCGCTCCAGAGGCCTTGCACCCGGTTCTCAAGCGAACGGCGCGCGAGCTGCGAAAACACTTAAGTGCGGAAGGTGGAACCGTGCGACGTCTCGTAATTAAGTGATTTTTTTGGTCCGTGAGACGAACGTGCAGCTCTGGACTTAGGTAAAATGCCTAGGTGCGTCAAATCCTGTCAGTGTTCCTAACTGGATTCGTGGCCGTGGGGCTCGCGATATCTGGAAACGCCAGCGTTCCCGACAGGCATTACACGACTGACGTTCGCGAATTGGCATCTCAGTTCGATTCGCAGCCGTCGGCGTTCGAAGATTTTCCGTACCAGTCTGGGAGCCCGGCCCTCGATCTGCATCCCTTTTCGAACGAATTCTATTTGCATGAGTTCGCCATCGAGACGCCGGCCGAATTTCGTCGGCAGCATTCCATGTTGGCGCCGTTGGCTAATGCGGCCTCGGGGCTGTCGAAGAAGGTTGCAAGCATGCGGCGTGCACTGGCTCGGATGATGCCGTAGCTGCCCGGTCGAGAGCCGCCAACGATTCTTCAGACTTCCAGCTATTGCCTTGATACCACCTGCCTTTTACGACGGGCTCTCGACAGTTTCCAGCGGAGTAACGGGCTCCTGTGCTCCCGGCCGCTCCGCGCGGAATACGAGCTGACCTTTCCGCGGATCAACGTCGACGATCACATGATCGCCATGCAGGACCTCGCCGTCTAGAATCTTTAATGCCAACGGATCCTGCACCAGGCGCTGGATCGCGCGTTTCAACGGACGAGCTCCATACGCTCGGTCATACCCCTCTCGGAAGATCAGCTCCTTCGCCGCCGCCGTGAGTTCAATGGTGATTCTGCGATCGGCGAGCAACTTGCGCAGATTCGCGAGCTGCAGATCGACGATACGGATCAGTTCCGCCTCCCCCAGCGGCTTGAAGATGATGATGTCATCGACACGGTTCAGGAATTCCGGACGGAAGTGTTCCTGCACTACATTCATCACCTGCGTGCTCGCACGCTGGAACGATTCCGGAGTGCTGAGCGCCTCGGCGTTGAGGTACATGGCGCCGAGGTTCGAGGTCATGATGATGACTGTGTTCCTGAAATCCACGGTGCGGCCTTTGCTGTCCGTGAGGCGGCCATCATCGAGGATCTGAAGGAGCAGGTTGAAGACATCGCTGTGCGCCTTCTCGATCTCGTCGAACAAGATCACCGAATACGGACGCCGACGCACAGCTTCCGTTAGCTGTCCGCCCTCGTCGTAGCCGACATATCCCGGAGGCGCGCCGATCAGGCGTGCAACCGCGTGCTTCTCCATGTACTCCGACATGTCGATGCGGATCATGTTGTGCTCGTCGTCGAACAGGAACTCGGCCAGTGCGCGGGCCAACTCAGTCTTACCGACACCGGTTGGGCCGAGGAAGATGAATGAACCAATGGGACGCCGAGGATCACTCAGTCCCGCGCGAGACCGGCGAATCGCGTTGGAGACACGCTCCAGCGCGGCATCCTGTCCGATGACACGTTCGCGCAGGCGCGCTTCCATGCTCAACAGCTTCTTCACTTCGCCTTCGAGCATCTTCGAAACGGGAATCCCGGTCCACTTGGAAACAATGCGAGCAACGTCCTCTTCGTCGACTTCTTCCTTGAGCATCCGGCTCACCGGACGGGCTCCATCGCTCTCCGCGCTGAGCCGCTTTAGCTCCTCTTCGGCTTGGCGCAACAGTCCGTAGCGGATTTCCGCCACGCGCTGCAGATTGCCGCGACGCTCCTCGGTCTGCTCCTCGAGCTTCAGCTTCTCGATGCGCTCTTTCAGCTCCTGAATTCGCGTGATCGCCTGCTTTTCTTCCTTCCAGCGCGCCTTCAGAGCATTGATCTCCTCGCGAAGTTCGGCAAGCTCTTTCTCCACTTCGGCGAGACGTTCCTTTGAGTTTGGATCTTTCTCGCGCTTCAATGCCTGTCGTTCGATCTCAAGCGACGTTGCTTTGCGTTCGAGCTGATCGATCTCCGTCGGCATGGAGTCGATCTGAATGCGCAGTGAGGCCGCAGCTTCGTCGATCAGGTCAATTGCTTTGTCGGGCAGGAAACGATCAGTGATGTAGCGGTGCGACAAGGTTGCAGCCGCGACGATCGCGGAATCTTTGATACGCACGCCGTGATGGACTTCATAGCGTTCTTTCAATCCACGAAGGATCGCGATCGTGTCTTCAACCGTGGGCTCTCCCACAAAAACAGGCTGGAAGCGGCGTTCGAGCGCGGCGTCCTTCTCGATGTACTTGCGATACTCGGTTAACGTGGTGGCGCCGATAGCCCGCAGCTCTCCACGCGCCAGCGCCGGCTTCAGCATGTTCGAAGCGTCGATTGCACCCTCTGCCGCGCCAGCGCCAACTAGCGTGTGCAGTTCGTCGATGAAGAGGATGATCTGTCCCGCTGAGTCTTCGATCTCCTTCAGCACGGCCTTGAGACGGTCCTCGAACTCGCCGCGATATTTTGCGCCGGCCAGCATGGAGCCGAGATCGAGCGAGACTACGCGTTTGTTCTTGAGAATCTCTGGAACGTCGCCGGAGACAATGCGGCGGGCGAGTCCTTCAGCGATCGCCGTTTTACCCACGCCGGGTTCCCCGATGAGCACGGGATTGTTCTTGGTGCGGCGTGAGAGAACCTGGATTACGCGGCGGATCTCCTCGTCGCGTCCGATTACGGGATCGAGCTTGCCTTTGCGCGCCAGCTCCGTCAGATCTTTGGCATAACGCTCGAGTGCCTGGTATTTGGCCTCGGGATTCTGGTCGGTCACCTTCTGCGATCCGCGGACCTGCGTGAGCGCCTGGAGAATCTTGTCGTGCGTCGCTCCCGAACCCTTGAGCAAGCGCTGCGCCGGATCGTTTGAAATCTGCGAAAGGGCCAGCAGCAGGTGCTCGGCGGAGACGTATTCGTCCTTGAACGTATCGGCCTGCTTGAACGCCGAATCCATCACCTTCTGCAAAGCAGACGACATGTTCGGTTGCGCTGAGGCGCCGGAGACCTTGGGGAGCCTGGCGATCTCGGCATTCACTTCGGTCAACAGCTTTTCCGGGGGAACGCCGATTCGGCGGAGCACAGGCACAACGATGCCTTCGTTGTCTTCAAGCAAGGCGCCGAGAAGATGAAGGGGCAGAAGTTCAGGATTGCCATTCTCGGTGGCCAGCTCACTGGCCCTTTGAAGGGCTTCCTGCGATTTGAGAGTTAATTTGTCCCAACGAATTGCCATAAACATTCCTTGTTCATGCTTGATACATCATGTCCGTCACCGAAAGTGGGAACCCGAGCGAAACCACAAGGGCACGAACGATCACGAAGGTCTCAGGAATCACCCTCCACATCCTTAGTGTGCTTCGTGAACCTTTGTGGTTAGCTTTTGTTTTGGGTTTTCTCCGTGACTCCGCGTCTCCGTGGTGAAAAGGACTTGAAAGAAAAAGCGGGAGACGGGGCCTTGGGCCCAATCTCCCGTCTCAGAAATAAATGTACTCCTTTGAGGATTAGGCTGCGCTTTTGGCTTCGGACTTCGCGCCATCGAGCGTCTTCTTGCCGCTGCCAACGCCCACCTTGATCTGCTTTGGCTTCGCCTCTTCGCGCTTGGCCAATTCAATCTTCAGCACGCCGTTTTCGTAGTCCGCTTTCACGCTTTCAGTACTGATCGTGGGTGGCAACGTGAAGGAGCGAGAGAAGCTGCCGTAGCGGCGTTCAATGCGCTGGAAGTTCTCTTCTTTCTCTTCCTTTTCGAATGTGCGCTGCCCGCGAACCGTGAGTGTCTGATTCTCGACCTGAACGTCAAGGTCTTCCTGCTTCACGCCCGGAACTTCGAGCTTCAGCGTGACCTTGTGCTCGTCTTCATAGACGTCTACCGCAGGAACGAAGCTCCCAGAAGTAGTGAGCTCTTCCTGCGTGCTGCGTCCATAGTCCTGGAACAGGCTATTGACGCGATTCTGCAGAGATGACAACTCACGGAAGGGATCCCAACGAGTGATAACCATGTGTTTCAAGCCTCCTAAATGTTGTTGCGAAATCTGAACTTGCGGCCTTATTGCCTCACCAGCTTAGATGCTGTCTAAGCATGATAGAAGCATAAAATATGAGCGTATTACTGTCAATATCTTGGAAAATGACAAGTTATCCTTATTTTTCAAATATATAGGATTAACAAAACCGAAGAACACGCCTCAGACAACTCCTGCTTCCTCTGCACGTCCTTCGTCGGGTGAAGGGATAACATCTGCGTTCGGTTTCGAACAGAGTTTCCCATCGGTGGAGAGAGCTACGGAGCCTCGAACCATCTGGTCCCGCGTATTCGCTTTGAATTTCTTGTACTTACCTTAAGGAACCGGTCGGCAGCTCAGTTGCGTAATATTCCTCGAAGAATTTCTTCAGGGAAGTTGCGAGGGCGCATGAGGCAACACCGGGAAGCCATTCTGTTCTCGACACTGCTAAGCTGTCTGGTCCTGTTTTGTGGATTCATAGGCCGCGAGCAGGCAGTCGCCGTTCGGTCCATCGACGACAACATTGCCCGTCACATTGCGCAGCTTCGCTCGAAGGAAGCGCAGCAGCGAGCAGCCGCAGCCTACTGGCTGGGCAGCCGCGGCACCGCAGCCGAGCGCGCAATTCCCGCATTGGTCGACCTCCTTGGAGACGCCACCCCGATCGAAGTTTCCAAATATCGCAAACCCGACATCTTCGACGCCCGCAAGCTAACGCTGGGCGAAGAAGTCGCTTCCGCATTGGTCAACATCGGCAAGTCGTCGACGGACGCACTGATCAAGACGCTCATTACCTCTCCCGAGCCACACGCGCGGGAAAATGCCGCCTGGGCGCTGGGCGCGCTCCATCGGCGACAGTTGATCTAGTCACCTCTCACCATGTAGACGCGGAGAAGGGCCTCAGACTTAACCACAAAGGACACGAAGTATCACGAAGGACATTTGGGAAAGGGCCTTTCTCGTCCTTCGTGCTCCTTCGTGTCCTTCGTGGTTTCATCCGGCTGTTCTCCCTGACTCCGTGTCTCCGTGGTGAATAGGCCGTTCCGCGTAGAATCGAACCCATGGAAGATCGTCGTCCTCTACGCCTGACCGAGCAGGTGAAAGCGGCGGGTTGAGCGTCGAAGCTGAGTCCAGCGGCGCTGGACAAGGTGCTTGGGAAATTAGCCCGGCAATATGACGAGAACCTGCTGGTCGGCTTCGATACAGCCGACGATGCGGCCGTGTACCGCCTGAACGACGATCTCGCCCTGGTACAGACAGTCGATTTCTTCACTCCGATCGTTGACGATCCGTTTGTGTTCGGCCAGATCGCGGCCGTGAATTCGCTCAGCGACGTGTATGCCATGGGAGGCGAGCCGATGACTGCGCTCGCGGTTGTCTGTTTTCCCGACGGTGGCGATTTGGAGGTGCTCGGGCAAATGCTGGCTGGCGGCTTGTCGAAGATGCAGGAAGCCGGATGCATCGTTGCTGGAGGCCACAGCGTTCGCGATCCCGAAATGAAACTCGGCTACAGCGTGACGGGCCGTGTTCATCCCAGGAAATTCTGGGCGAATTCAAAAGCGAGAGTTGGCGATGCGCTGGTATTCACAAAGCCGATCGGCACCGGCGTGATCTCAACCGCAATCAAGCGCGGAGAGGCCAAGAAAGAGTGGATCGACGGTGCTGTCGCTTCGATGACCAAGTTGAATCGGCGTACTGTGGAAGTCGTCCATCAAGGCGATTTCGAGGTTCACGCGGCAACCGACGTTACCGGCTTCGGTGTCATCGGACACGTGCGCGAGATGGCACTCGGAAGCAAAACCAGCATCCGCATCGAGTCTAGGCTGATCGAAGTGTTGCGCGGCGCCTTGGAGTGCGTGCAGCGCGGATTCATTCCCGGCGGCCTAAAGACGAATCGCGAGTTCGCAGAAAGCTGTGTCACCTACAAAAAAGACATTCCTGAAGATCTGAAGACATTGCTCTACGATCCGCAAACTGCTGGCGGATTGTTGCTCTCTGTTCCGAATGAAATCGCCAAAGGTCTTGTCGCAGCCATGGAAGTTGCAGGGGTGCCCGCAGTGCGCATCGGCGAAGTGCTGCCTAAGGGCGATAAGTTGATTGAGATCTTGTAGGCAAAACCGATTTCACCACGGAGGCACGGAGTACACGGAGGACAGCCGACTAACCACAAAAGATACGAAGTATCACAAAGGAAATTTCGGAAAGGGGTTTTCTCCTCCTTCGTGTTCCTTCGTGTTCCTTCGTGTCCCTTCGTGTTCCTTCGTGTCCTTTGTGGTTTCATCCGGCTGTCTTCTCCGTGTACTCCGTGCCTCCGTGGTGAACCCGCTTTCGAAGATTTAAACTATCCCGTCATGCCTACCGCTACCCGCGTCGATCCGCTTTCTTACCTCACCGATCAGATCAACCAGCTCAAAGAAAAAGGCACCCACTTCAAACTGCGAGTGCTCGAAGACGAGCAGGAACCGGTGTGCACATTCGACGGCAAGAGAGTCATTAACCTTGCCTCGAATAATTACCTGGGACTGACTACGCATCCGAAGCTGCGCGAGGCCGCGTTGGCCGCGACGAAGAAATACGGAGTCGGATCGGGCGCGGTGCGCACCATCGCCGGCACTATGCGTATTCACATGGAGCTGGAAGAGAAGATTGCCCGCTTCAAGAACGTAGAGGCTTGCGTGGTCTTCCAGTCGGGATTCGCCGCCAACGCGGGAACGGTCTCGGCGATTCTGGGCAAAGAAGATTTCATCATCTCTGACGAGCTGAATCATGCGTCAATCATCGACGGCGCGCGACTCTCGCGAGCGAAGATCCTGGTTTTCCGCCACAAAGACATTGCGCATGCCGAGGAACAACTCGCTTCAGTAAAAGATCAACCCGGTAAGAAGCTGCTGATTACCGATGGCGTCTTTTCCATGGACGGCGATATCGGTCCTCTACCCGGACTTTGCGACCTTGCCGAGAAGTATGGCGCCATCATGATGGTGGATGACGCGCATTCGTCTGGCGTACTCGGTCGCAACGGCCGCGGTACGATCGATCACTTCAAAGTCCACGGGCGCGTGGATGTGCAGGTCGGAACTCTCTCGAAGGCAATCGGCGCGCTCGGTGGATACGTCTGTGGCACCCGCGACCTGATCGACTTCCTCTACCACCGCGCGCGCCCGTTCCTGTTTTCGACGTCCCACCCGCCGTCAGTGGCTGCCACCTGCATCGCTGCCTTCGACGTGCTCGAGAAGGAGCCGCAATTGATGGAGAAGCTTTGGGAGAATACCCGCTACTTCAAAAAGGAACTTGGCAGCCTCGGCTTCAACATCGGCGGAAAGAACACTCCGGCGAGCGAAACACCGATCACGGCGGTGATCGTCGGAGAAGGGAGCCTAGCAATGCAGTTCTCGCGCGAGCTATTCAACGAAGGTGTGATGGCAACTGGCATCGCCTTCCCAACCGTGGCAGAAGGCAAGGCGCGGATTCGCACTATCATGACCGCCAAGCACACACGCGAGCAGCTTGATCAGGCGCTGGAAATCCTAAAACAGGTGGGGAAGAAGCTGCGTATTATCTGAGTTGACGCCTGCGGAAGCCAGTTTGACGCTTTCGTTCTAAAATACGTTTTCGAGGCTGCGCACAGCAACATTCCGGTGGCGCCGAGTTAAGAATGCCGCTCAGCTTCTATTCTCATGGATTCAATCGGGGCCTCGGCACTGCAAGAGTCGGACGACATGGAACAGGTATGAGCGCCGCAACATTAAGAGCGATCAAATTGAAGCTTACAGCCACACATGAAAGTCTAGAACTACCCATGTATGGCCTCTCCGAGGCCGCACTTTACCTCCGCGTTCCCATCAAAACACTTGAATACTGGACAATCGGAGCAGGAAAGAATAAGCCGCTAATTCAAGCTGCCGGCAAACATCCACGAAGTCTTTCGTTCATGAACCTGTTGGAGTGTCACATGCTTGCTGCGATGCGCTCTCTGTATGATCTCCGCATTGCAAAGATCCGTCGAGCCGTAGCCCATCTCAATGCGACATCTGAATTCCGGCACCCATTGATTGAGCAGCCGCTTTACACAAACCGCGTAGATATTCTGATTCGGGAACTAGACACAATGCTGAACATCTCGCGTGGTGGGCAATTTGTTATGCCTGAGATTGTCGGTGTTCATTTGGAGCGGATTGAGAGAGATCCCAAAGGACTGTTCAAGTTCTTTCCCTTTGTGCGCGAGCGTAGCGCAAGTGAGCCCAAGTTTATCGTTATCAATCCACGGGTAGGGTTTGGCAAGCCGGTCATCGCTGGCACCGGTATCTCGACGGCGGTCATAGCCTCGCGCTTCAACGCAAGGGAGTCGATACCTGATCTGGCTAAAGAGTATGGCCTCGAAGAGAAACAAATCGAAGAGGCTATCCGTTGGGAAACCAGAGCAGTTGCGGCTTGATGATTTCATCATTTTCCTTGATGAGAACCTGGATAATTGCAAGCCGATAATGGACGCCTTGGCGGAGAGCGGCATCACATGCAGGCGCCACGCTGACACCTTCACTCGTGGCGAAGATGATGATGTGTGGCTGACGTTCGTTGGCGAACGATCCTGGATCGTCCTCACCAAAGACAAGCGTAATCGCTACAACCAATGGGAAAAAGAGGCGGTGCGTATCCACCGGGTGCGCGAATTCTATTTCGGTTCCGGCAATTTCAACGCAGCGGAGATGGCTGATGCTCTGACTTTGGCTTTACCAGAGATGCGCCGAATCTGCCTGACCGAAGAACCACCATTTGTTGGTAGCATTACCCGTTCCGGAAGCGTAACAATAGTCGCGGACAAACACGGCTCGACGCATGAGAGACGACGGGCAAAGCGACAGCGCTGAACAAATACTTGAGATCATCGAGTGACGTCATTCCGATACACTACTCCACCCTTCATCACGAACACCGGATGCTCCAGTGTCACCACGTCTTTGGTGGGATCGCCGCTCAGGGCGACAATGTCCGCAAACTTGCCAACTTCGAGAGTTCCAATCCGGTCTGACCATCCCAGCAGGTCGGCGGCGTTCACAGTTGCGGTCTGGATCGCCTGAACCGGTGTCATGCCCATCTGCACGTAAACGTTGAACTCATGAGCGTTCAATCCATGTGGATAGACGGCTGCATCGGTTCCAAAGGCGACCTTCACGCCGCTAGCGAAAGCGTGCGACACATTCTTGCGGGCGACCTCGGTGACCTGCCGCATCTTTCCCGAGTACATCGCGGGCAGTCCGATTGATTGTGCGTTTTCCAGCATCCAGGTTTGCAGATACATCGTGGGTACAAGATACGTGCCATGCTGCTTCATGGCGGCGATGGCGGCATCGTCGATGTAGGAGCCGTGCTCGATGGAGTCGACCCCGGCTTCAGTGGCCCACAGGATCCCCTGTGCGCCGTGGGCGTGCGCGGCGACTTTGCGTCCGAGGCGGTGGGCGTCGGCTACGATGGCCTTCATCTCCTCCAGCGTGAACTGCGAGGCCTGCGGATCGTCGCCTTTGGATAGCACTCCGCCGGTGGCGCAGATCTTCACCACGTCGGCGCCGTACTTGATCACCTCGCGCGTCTTGTGTTGCACTCCAGAAATTCCGTCCGCCACTCCCTCGGAAGTGTCGTGGCGCTCGAATGGGAGGAGATTGTCGTCGCAGTGTCCCCCAGTGATGCCCAGCGGAGGCCCGCTTACAAGCATTCGCGGTCCCGGCACCAGCCCCTGGTTGATCGCGTCACGCAGGGCTACATCGCTGTATCCGCTGGCTCCGACGTTGCGAACAGTGGTGAATCCCGCTTCGAGCGTGACCTTCGCATTACGCGCGCCCCAGAGCGTTTCCATCGGCGTAGAGACGCCGAGCGTTTCGTAGCCAAAGCGCGTTCCCTGCCCGATCAGATGCGTGTGCGCGTCGATGAGGCCAGGTACGAGCGTTGCTCCCGGCAAGTCGATGATCGTTGCTCCGGCGGGAGGCGCTCCCGAAACGGCAGAGATCCGTTCGCCGGTGATCACGATGACTGGGTTGTCGATCGTACGGCCGCTCTTCACGTCGAGCATGTGCGCCGCGCGTATGACGATGACTTTCGTATTGGTAGCTGGAGCTATTTGAGTCTGGGAAACCACGCAGGAGCCGGAAGTGAACAGAGCGAGAACCACAATGCCGAAGATTTTTGTCATGTTTGGACGCGAATTATAAAGTACCGCTCACTTCTCTCTTTACTCTCAGGCAAATCTGATGGATTATGCGAAGTAGTCGAAAAAGATTTCTCTGCGTCAGGAGCAACACGCAAGTGAAGGATATCTACGAACTGCTTAGCCAGAAGGAAATCGAGTTCGAACGCGTACAGAAGGAAGTGGAAGCTCTGCGCATCGCGGTCAGGCTGCTCGACGATAGCGCCGAAGTTGGCACCGCGACGGTGACAGCGCAACCGACGTCGCGCGACAGCCAGGGATACGCTGCCACGCCGGCGCCACGTGCAACAACACCGGCAGCTACGCCGACTGCTTGGGCTTCGGCGAAGCAGTTTCCATAATCGTCGCGAGGAGCTGATTGAGTCCGCACCCTGACTCCCCCGCTGTCCCTGAACCACTCGGCTTCGTGGAACAGCGCCTCTTTCTTCGCAAGAAGGTCGAAACTCCACTGCCGATCGAACTCTTGCCGGGAAAAGAGGTTTGGCTCCACGACCTTGGTGAGGGCGGTCTCTCCGTTTCCGGCAGTTCACGTCTCGAGCCGGGGACACCCACTTTTCTCGATTTCCAATTTCCCGATTCCAACTCTGTAATCGAGGCTGCCGGACTTGTCGCCTGGTGCGACAATTTCGGACGTGTGGGTGTTCGCTTTACTCGCATCAAGCCCGACTCTACCGCAGCCCTGAAGCGCTGGCTCAAGAGCGATCAGGCGTCAGCTCGGGACGAAGAAGCTGAAACCACATCTCCGATCCCACCGTTGTCCACTCTGGTTTCGCGAGCCCATTTTGAAATTTCCGACTTGCGGGCTGAGTTGGCTTCGGGGAGCCTTAGCAACGAAGCCGCACTTAAGCTGATTGCGGAACGAATGGCCTACCACACTCGGGCTACAGGAGCAGCGGTCGCGTGGCGTGAAGGCAACGACGTGATTTGTCGCGCGAGCACGGGAAACGCGCCTGAGATTGGAGTAAGGCTCAATATCGATACAGGTCTTAGCGGCGAGTGCTACCGCACCGGCAATATCGTTTCTATGGCCGACTCGGAACACGATTCGCGTGTGGACCCAGAGGTGTGCAGGCAGCTCGATTTTCGTTCCCTGCTCATTGTTCCGGTGGCATCTGCAGACGACGTCATCGTCGGCGTCGCTGAAGTGTTTTCATCCGTGCCGGGAAACTTCGAAGGTGGCGACGTGCTGTTGTTGAGTTCGATCGCCGAATTGATTGGCGACCTTTACGACAAAAATCAATTGAGTTCTTCGCCCGTCGAGGCGCTCGCGAGTGTTCTGCCAAAGGAGCAGGCCAAGTCACCCGATTCCGACGACGCTGGAAGGCGGCCGGATTTGCCGGCGCCGCAAGTACAGACAGCGCCAGCCCCGTTTGTGCCTGCCGGCTTCGAACTTGCGGATCAGAAGTCGGAGCGTGAATTCACCGCTTCGAACCAGGAGCAAGCGAAGTCGAGCGCAACCGAACATGCATTCGAACAAGATCGTGATGAGGATAAATCCCACGGCCCGAACTGGAACACGCGCCGTATCCTGTTGGGTGCGTTGTTGCTCATAGGCGGAGTTGGCGTCGGCGACTATGTGAATTGGCGCCTGAGCCGTCCTCATTCCTCAGCGTCTCCACCGAATCGAATTGCCTATCAGTTAGCGTCGGCTCCAGTCTCATCTGTGTCCCAACTTCAACCTGCGGAAGCGACTTCTCCTCAGACTTCTACGTCGGAGCCATCGAGCGCGGTGCAAGTCGTCGCCTCAATCCCGAATCGGGCCGCAGCGAGGAAGGTGGCTACTCCGGATGACTCCGTGGAGTCCAATTTCACAACGGGATTAGCTGGACATCGGCATCAATCAGAACTCGCGCCCGATGCGCCATCTATACCCGCGTCCAATCAAGCGCCGTTTCGGGTGGACACTACCTATTTCCTACCAACAAAGGTTTCGCAGGTGAGGCTGTTGAACGCGTCGCTGCCGGCCAGTCAGGTCACGACAGGCAGATTGCTTCATCGCGTGAATCCAGTGTTTCCGGCATTCGCGAAGGCCGCTGGAATTCGTGGATCGGTAGTCATCGCCGCGACTATCGGCAGGGACGGCCGTCTGAAAAACATGAAGCTGATCAGCGGAAACGGAGCTCTCGCTGTGGAAGCGTTTCGTGCGGCACGGCAATGGGTGTATGCGCCCTACCGCCTGAATGGACAGCCCATCGAAGTCGACGCGCGCATCGTGATGGACTTCGGGCGGCAATAACAAGGTAGTTGCTTTCCAAGGCGTCACGAGTGCCGGAAGATGGCGATCATGACCGGAGTTGCTTCCCAGGTATTTCCCTGTTATTTTCTTGAATCCCGCAGAAAAGATCACTAAGCACTTTGTTGATGGTGGCTTGCAGAGAAATCCACAGAAGTCCCTGTTAGTTCCCTGGTTTTGAACGAAATTTGCAAGTTTTGGGCAGAATTCGATGACTTTCAGGTCGATTTCGAAAGCTCCCCTGTTGTTTTCCTTGTTCTACGATTTTCTTCATTCATCCTCTGGAATCTTCCTCTAGTCGCCGAGGTAGTAGCTTAAGGGCTCGACAGCCTACTTCGAACGAGCCGCGGTCGTTGCTCCTAACATTTCTTTACAGTGAGGCGTTTACAAGCCTGTTAAACCCAGCAGTACGCGTAACTTTGCGCAATGGGTCCACGTCTAATCACTGACTTCCGTGAGTGTTAGGGCGGCAGCCCGAGTGCATGCCCATAGCAGTAATGCGACAATCGTAGAGCCTACGCCCTTGCAGCCAGAAGAACCGGGTCGGGGAAGTCGAGTACGAATGCCAGTCACTGAGGCACCACCAAAGCCGCCATCAGAACGTCCGTTGCGCCGCGACCTGCCTCAGGATCCTGCGGAACTCCATCTTCTTATAGAAGAACTCGAAGATGACCGAGAACGATCGCGATGGCGCGAGTCGGTATGGATCTCTGTCATCCTCCACTTGCTGATTGTGATGGCGATCATCATTCAGCCAAAATTCTTTCCTGATCTCTTTTCGTCGAAGGACAAGGTTGTGCTCGTTTCGCAGGAGATGAAAGATCGGGACATTGAGTATCTGGCTCTTCCGCAAGATTCGCAGAAACCTACTCCACCACCGAAGTCGGATATCCTTTCCGACAAAAATCGAGTAGCGCAGGCCCGGCGTCCCACGATTGATCGCCACACTCTGGAAGAGCTTCAGAATGCTCGACGGCGAGGAGCGCCGGGGCCGCAAGGAATGCAAGCTCCAGCGCCACAACAAAGCGCTGCCGCGCCTCCGCAGCAAGGACAGCAACAGCAACCACAGAACGCCGCGAAGCCACCTGAGAATTCCAACACCGTGGCCAAACTGGAATCTCCCCCGGCTGCTCCAAATCGCAACGTTTTCAGTTCGGCGAGTTCAGCCGGTTCGGCGATTGAACAGGCTACTCGTGCGGCGGCTGCCGGGCGTGGTCAAGGCGGTGACTACGGCATCGGACCGCTTACTCCGAATACCAACGCGCAAGGCGCGGTTGATATTCTCAGCGATACGCTTGGAGTCGATTTTGGTCCGTACCTCTCGCGCGTGCTCGAGGAGGTCCGAAGGAATTGGTACAACCTGATTCCGGAAGAAGCGCGCTCACCATTGTTTAAGCAGGGGAAGCTCTCAATTCAATTTGTGATCAACAAGAACGGTTCTGTGGAAGGCATGCGGCTCATTTCTCCTTCAGGAGATGTTGCCCTCGATCGCGCTGCCTGGGGCGGAATTACTGCCTCCAATCCTTTTCCGCCGTTGCCAAGGGAATTCAATGGACCTTATCTCGCCCTGCGTTTTCGCTTCTACTACAATCCCGACCGAGGTGAGCTGAGGTAACCCGTGAGTGCAGAGCGAAGGCAAGCCCAAGGCCTGATCTTGTTGGCTGTCGCGATTCTTGCACTAATTCTTATGCGCTATTGGGGGCGTATTCCGTGGTTGGCAAGGTGAGGTATCTGCCTTACCGTTTTTCCCAAATCTGCAAAACGGAGCCGTGTCGGTGTGCAAAACCAATTTGATTCACGTTTTATAAACAAAGGTAATCGAGGGGCGATCTCAGCTAGTGTTTGTCTTGCAAGCGACTGATTGTACGCTACTTAATAGTGCAGCGAAGAATATGCAAAGAGTGTAAATTGCTGAAAAAAGGACACGTCGAGATGCAGAGTCACTCTTTCCCACAAGGTTTTCCACAAAATTCAGGAAATCTCAAAGTGAGACATGAGTCGATCATCCGTCCGGCGGGACCACAGCTTTGGTGACTCACACTGAGCACTGGAAAAGGCGGTTCGCAGAGATACAGTAGGCGCATGAAGAGAATTGCGGTGTCCATTGCTGTCCTGAGTTTTTGCGTGACGCTTCTTGCGTCTCCAGCCCCAGAGGCTTCTTCAACCAACGAAGTGCAGGCGATTATCTCGGCTCAGTTCGGACCGCAGTTCGTTCTCTCGCAATCTTTCCCGGTTCTTACCGGAGACTTCAACGGCGACGGCGTTGAGGATGCAGCGTTCGTCGTGACGGCGCGAGGTGGGCTGCAAACCGATTCAAGCCGTTTTCGCGTCATTGATCCGTCCAGCGATTACTTCGGAATTGGCGATCCGAAGGTCACGTCGCAGTTTGCCTCGCAATATCCAGGAGGATCGCGGTATTTACTGATCATCCATGGTGTCGGCAAAGATGCGTGGCGAGTCAAGGAGCCGAAGGAGCGGTTTGTGCTGATCAACTTGAGTTTCGATCGCATATCCGTCGGACACATCGAAAAAAAGAAGAAGGTGATGGACGACATCGACCTCGAGGAATCGGGCATCCTCGGTTCTTTTCTCTACTGGAACGGACATCGCTACAAGTGGCAGCCCGGCTCAACTCAAATGTAGCCCCGCCAGGGCGGACAACCGCCAGGCTGTACAATGCCGTTTCCGCCCGTCGATGCGCGTTCTCATTATTAGTGATGTCCATGCAAACATTCAGGCACTCGATGCCTGCATCGAAGCATTTCCCGCCTACGACATAGTTTGGAACTTGGGTGATGTTGTTGGATACGGCGCGAATCCCAATGAAGCTATTGCGCGCTGTCGGCAATTAGGAAACATCTTCGTTCGTGGAAATCATGACAAAGCCTGTTCGGGTGTGAGCGACCTCGCTGGATTCAATCCCGTAGCCGCGATGGCCGCGATTTGGACGAAGAAGAACTTAACTCCAGAGAATCTCGAGTGGCTTAAAGTCTTGCCCCAAGGGCCGATCACTCCGGACATCGAGTTGAATGTGGCGTGTGTGCATGGCTCGCCGCTGGATGAAGATCAATACCTCATCAACGTCCATGAGGCGACCGCGCCGCTTCTGCACCCCGCAGCGCAGTGCACCTTCTTCGGGCACACGCATCTACAAGGCGGCTTCTTCAAACAAGAAGAAGTCCATGCGATTCGGCCGGCGTTTCGCGATCCCAAATTGCCGCAGCGCGTTGAGTTAAAGCTACGCCCGGAGGGCACCTATCTCATCAATCCTGGATCTATCGGGCAGCCGCGCGACGGCGATCCGCGAGCTGGCTTTGCTCTTTACGATACAGATGAGTCTCTCGTCACCTTCTATCGCATGCCCTACGACATCGCCGGTGCGCAAAAGAAGATTCTGGAGGCCGGTTTGCCCCCACGGCTTGCGGAGCGTTTGGCCGACGGACGCTGACGTACACTCGTTGCATGTCGTCCAAACCAGGTTCTGATACGCCATCATTGTTTCCCGAAAGTTCTGAATCTGCTCCCGCGCGGCGCGCTCCTTCGCAACAGGTTGAATGGATTACAGCAAATGTGGACGGGGGTGCCCGTGGGAATCCCGGTCCTGCAGGTTATGGCGCCTACATTCGCGGAGCCGACGGCAAGACAATCGCGCAATTAAGCGAGTATTTGGGGATCAAAACCAACAATTTTGCGGAGTATTCCGCGCTTATTGGGGCGCTCGAGTACGCGATCGCGCACGGCTATCGCGCATTAAAGGTAATCAGCGACTCGGAATTAATGGTCAGGCAGATGACAGGGCAGTATCGAGTGAACAGTCCAGACCTGAAGCCGATGTACGAAAGAGCACGGAGTCTGGTTCGCCAACTCGACAAGTTCGCAATAGAGCACGTCGTGCGAGCAAAAAACCAGCATGCTGACAGGCTCGCGAATGAGGCGATGGATCGCGGAATGGGGAAAACGGCGCGAGGAATTTAAAGCTCGATCTCCATTCCTTCAGAAGCCGCCCGCACTCTTGGATAGTGTTCCCGCGCTTTCTGCACGACACTGTCGATCATCTTGTCGTCATGATCGGGATCGTGGTGGAACAAAACCAGCTCTTTTGCGCCACTTTCCATCACGATATTTACTGCTTCGCGCCAATGGCTGTGGCCCCAGCCGCGCTTTTTAGCTTCGTATTCCTCGGGCAAATACTGGGCGTCGTAGATCAAAATGTCAGCTCCTTCGGCCAGTTGACGCACATTCTTGTCGAAAACGGGGTGTCCAGGCTCGTTGTCCGTGGCATAAACCACGACCTTATCGTTGGTTTCGACGCGAAAACCAAGGCATCCCTGTGGGTGATTGAGCCACATTGATTGCACAACGCATTCGTCGAAGGCGATCCGATCTTCGTCGATGTCGTAAAAATTGCGATGCGCTGCCATCTCGGACATATCTACAGGGAAGTAGGGGTCCGACATTTGCTCTTCGATGGCACGCTGGAGCCCGCGCGTGCGACTCGATGAATGAAAAAAGAAGTAGTTATCGGGACTGCTGTATAGCGGGCCAAAAAAAGGAATTCCTTGAATGTGGTCCCAATGAAAGTGGGAAAGAAAAACATGGGCGTACACAGGCTTATTGGCGAATTCTTTTAGCAGGTGCTTGCCGAGATTGCGGAAGCCAGTGCCGCAATCAAACATGTACAGTTGGTCAGCAATGCGGATTTCGACGCACGAGGTATTGCCGCCATAGCGCAGATTCTCTGCCTGGGGAGTCGGCGTTGAGCCCCGGACACCCCAGAATTTCACTCGCATCCCCATGACTCCGCTTCTGCCCGGCAGCTCGATCCGTGATTTGTGGGACTGAAAGTCTTGCGTTTTCCAAGCTTTGAGCGCTCGAAGCCGGAAAATTTTCGCTGAGTATACGCTAGCCTAAACAAAAACAGTCAATTTGCGGAGTTACGCGGAGTATACAGGCAGTTACTCACGAAAAGCAGCTTGGACGCCGCGTTTGACTGTCCCGTGGCGCGTGGGCTAGCCTCGAAGTTGGTTTGCAGGCAGCTGCAAGCATCTGAAATTGCAGGTTTTTAGGACTGCTGTTCGACGTGCCCATCGCATTATGGCTTCGCTTAGCTCACATCGTGGTCGTAGTTACCTGCTGACCTTCGCTTTCTTGGTGGCCATCGTCACCGGCGCAAGCGGGGGCATGCATCCGACGCACGCCGGAAAGGGGATGGTTGTCAGCGTACATTCGCTGGCGAGCGACGTAGGCGTCGACATCATGCGCCAGGGTGGGAATGCCATTGACGCTGCCGTTGCCACCGGTTTTGCACTCGCAGTCGTTCATCCTCAGGCGGGAAATATCGGCGGTGGGGGATTCATGCTCATCCGCATGGCCGATGGAAAGTACCACTTCCTCGACTATCGCGAGAAGGCTCCTGCGGCAGCCACCGTTGACATGTATTGGGACAAGCAAGGCAACGTCATACCCGATCTGAGCACAGTGGGATACAAAGCTGTAAGCGTTCCCGGTTCCGTGGCGGGAATGGTGGTCGCCGAAAAGAAGTGGGGCAAGCTTGGCCTGCAAAAGGTGATCGCGCCAGCGATTCGTCTTGCGCGTGATGGATTTCCGCTTCCTCGGGAGTATGTCAAGGATTTTAAGAATAAGCGCCTCACGCAGTTTCCGGAATCGCGTCGTATCTTCCAGCGCGATGGAAATTTCTATCAAGTGGGCGAGATCTTTAAGCAGCCGGAGCTAGCGCGCACGCTCGAACGAATTGCCGCGAATCCGGATGACTTCTATCACGGCGGACTCGCAAAACAGATTGCCGTCGCGATTCAAAAAGGCGGGGGCATCGTCACCGCACAAGACTTGGCCAACTACCAGGTCAAGGAACGCGAGCCCGTGCATGGGACCTATCGCGGATATGACATTTACAGCGCTCCGCCGCCATCTTCTGGCGGCGTCGCCCTGATCGAAATATTAAACATGTTGGAGAAGTTCGATTTGGCTTCTGTGGGCGGCGATTCTGCCGAAGCGATGCACCTCACGATCGAAGCCTACCGCCGCGCGTTCATGGATCGCGCCGACTTCATGGGCGATCCCGATTTTGCCAAGGTGCCGGTCGCGCAATTGATAGACAAGAACTATGCCAACTCCTGGCGGGAGTCCATCAATCCAGATCGCGCCAGCATCAGCAAGGACCTGCGCCGGCCTGCAGGAACCTTTAACGAACTCGACAAGGTCGCAAGAGCCGTCGCTCCCGAATCCACGGAGACCACGCACTACTCAGTTGTGGATCAGGATGGAAACGCCGTCTCGGTCACAACCACGCTGAATGCCGGCTTTGGCGCCAAAGTCATGGCTGGCGGTCTGGGTTTTCTCTTGAACAACGAAATGGACGACTTTGCCGCAAAAGTCGGAGTGCCCAACGCATACGGGTTAATCCAGGGACCAGCAAATGCGGTTGGCGCAAACAAACGCCCACTCTCAGCGATGACGCCGACGATTGTCACCAAAGATGACAAGCTATTTCTCGTGCTCGGGTCGCCTGGAGGACCGACGATCATCACCACGGTTGCCAATGTTCTGATGGGCGTGATCGACTACGGGCTCGACATTCAGCAAGCCGTAGATGCCCCTCGCTTCCATAATCAATGGCTCCCGGATCGGACAGCGATTGAAGCTAAACGTTTTTCACCAGATACCGTCCGAATCCTGGAGCAGAAAGGGCAGACTTTGCTGGTAGGCGATCCGACAAGTGAAAGAACTGCTCGAGAGCCGGATTGGGGCGATGCCGAGTGCATCATGATCGATCCCAAAACGGGAGAGCCCCTTGGTGGCCACGACGAGCGCCGCGGCAGCTACGGAAAGGCGGCGGGATTCTGATGTTAAGGGCAATGTCCACGCACGTGCGCGTGCGCGAACGTCTGCAGATCAATCACCTGGAAGCCATGATAAGAGGCGGCGCTCAGGCGATCGAACTGTTTTGTCAGAAGGAGCACTTCGACTACACCGATCGCGCTCGCGTGCGCGAGCTGGCAGTCTGGTTTCGCGAGCATCCCGGGATGCTGCACTCGATGCATTCGCCCATCTATAGTGAAGCCGATTACGGACGCCACATGGCTCCTCCGGTAAACCTGGTGGACAACGACAAGCGCCAGCGCGTAGCCGCCATGGACGAAGCCAAGCGCGCCATCGAGTTTGCCGAGCAGTCTCCATTCCGATTTCTAGTGCAGCACCTCGGGGTCTCCAAGGAAAAGTGGGAGCCGCGCAAGATGGAGTTCGCTATCACTGCTCTAGAGCATTTGCGCGCATTCGCCAAGCCACTTGGCGTTACTGTGCTGGTTGAGAACATCGCCAACGAGATCACTGAGCCAGAGCGCCTGCAGGAGATCGTAAACACGGCCCACTTCGACGACATAGGGTTCTGCTTCGATGTCGGCCACGCCCACTTTGGGCAAGGTGTGCGTGTGAGCTTCGAGACCATGAAAGACAAAATTCGCTCGACGCATCTGCACGACAATCACGGCGAACGCGACGAGCACCTCTGGATCGGAGAGGGCGCGATTGATTGGAGTGAGGCAATGTCGCTGCTCCGCACCGCGCCTTATACTCCGGCAATGCTGCTGGAAATTACTGGAGATTCGCAGAAAGAGATTGCGCAAGGTGCTTCTGAGAGTTTTGGCCGCTTGGAGAAGGCATTGAGTGAGGCTGAGAAGCAGTTGGCGTAGCGAGGGTATGACTACAGCCGTGCGAGAACTGTTCTAATTCTGTCATGCTGAGGCCCGATGGTGGCCGAAGGACCTCCCGGAATACTTCGACCTGCGTTGCTGTGTCCTGGCTTTTGGCCGAGGATCTGGGCCGAAGAGCCAGGATGCGGCGATCAAGTACGACTCATCGCGGGAGGTCCTTCGGCCACCATCGGGCCTCAGGATGACAGCCTCTAGAGATAATCGGCATTTATCCTATTGAAGTTGTCTCGACATTAATCCTATGGAAGTCAAAGAACAACCGATCAGCACCACCGACGCCCCAGTCACGTCCATCTCCCAAATCGGAACGCGAGAGGGACAAAGCGTCACGATTCGCGGCTGGCTCTATAACCTGCGCGAAAGCGGGAAACTTCTATTCCCGATTTTTCGCGACGGCAGCGGGATCATCCAGGGCGTTGTGCCGAAGGCCGCTGTTCTAACCGAAGTGTTTGAGAGCATCAAACATCTAACGCAGGAATCGGCGGTGATCGTCACCGGCAAAGTTCGCGCCGACAAACGCGCACCGGGCGGCTACGAGCTCGACGTCAGCGACGTGCAGGTTCTCCAGCGCGTGCCCGAAGACGATCCATTCCCGATCTCACTGAAAGAGCATGGCGTTGAATTCCTGATGGAACATCGCCATCTCTGGATACGGACGCCTCGACAGGCGGCGATCCTGCGCACGCGTGCGGAGATCATCAAGGCGGCGCGGGACTTCTTCGATGATCGCGGCTTTACGCTCACTGATCCACCGATCCTGACTCCGGCCGCTTGCGAGGGAACGACTACGCTTTTCCCGGTCGACTACTTCGACGAGCAGGCGTATCTCACACAGTCGGGCCAGCTTTACATCGAGGCCACCGCGATGGCACTGGGCAAGGTCTATTCCTTCGGCCCAACGTTCCGCGCCGAGAAATCGAAGACTCGCCGCCATCTCACTGAGTTCTGGATGGTGGAACCCGAAGTCGCATACGCGACACTCGATGACCTCATGAAGCTCGCCGAAGAGTTCATCAGCTTCATCGTCGTGCGCTGCCTGGAGCGGCGTCGTGCCGATCTTCAGACCATAGGTCGCGATGTTTCGAAGCTTGAAGGCGTTAAGGCTCCATTCCATCGGATTACCTACGACGAAGCTGTGCAGCTCCTGCACAAGGGCTTTGAGGAAGGAAAGCTGGAGACTAAGTTCGAGTGGGGCGGAGATTTCGGGTCGCCCGACGAGACATATATATCTTCTCAGTTCGACCGTCCAGTGATGGTGCATCGCTATCCAGCGGCGGTGAAGGCCTTCTATATGGAACCCGATCCCCAGCGTCCTGAATTGGCGCTCTGCGTTGACGTCCTCGCGCCTGAGGGCTATGGGGAGATCATCGGCGGTTCACAGCGTATGAGTTCGTACGAACTTCTGCTGAAGCGGATCCACGAGCACGGCCTGCCGGAGTCAGCATTCAAGTGGTATCTGGATTTGCGCAAGTACGGCGGAGTTCCACACGCCGGTTTCGGAATGGGAATCGAACGCGCGGTCGCGTGGATTTGCGGTCTCGAACATGTGCGCGAGACGATTCCGTTCCCGAGAATGTTGCACAGGATTTATCCGTAAGCTGCCTTAGGGAAGGGCATCGGCTTTAGCCGTGCCGGATAAACTATCGAAAAGAACGGAAATATCAAATCCACGCATTCGTCGTGATGCCAGAGCACTTTCATCTTTTGATTACGCCGCAAGGGATCGCCATCGAAAGCGCGCTGCAACTCATTAAGGGTGGATATTCGTTTCGAGTAAAGAACGAATTGAACAGGAACTTCGACATCTGGCAGCGTGGCTTTACTGACCGACGTGTTCGCGTTGGCGAGTTCGAGGGTTTGCGCAACTATATCGATGAGAATCCTGTCAAGGCAGGATTGGTGAAGCGATCTGAAGAGTACGCTTATGGTTCGGCCTCGGGAAAGTTCGAACTCGATCCTCCTCCTGCACGGCTGTTTACCTCAGCGGCTAAAGCCGCGAACGAAGGAGGCCGCTTTTAACGGCACGGCTGAAGCCGATGCCCTTCCCTAAACCAGCGGCAAGCGAAGAATGACAGATCGCCTCAAAGAGCTCGCTTCTCGACCGCACGGCGCGCCGACGCAAGTCGCGCCGCGGAAAATTCGCGTTATTGGTGTCCCACTTGATCTCGGACAGTCGCGGCGCGGCGTCGACATGGGTCCATCTGCCGTTCGCGTTGCGGGTCTCGAAGCAAAGCTCGAGTCGCTTGGGCTGATCGTCGAGGATGGCGGCAACATTCCGGTCGCCATAGCCGAGACCAAGAAAGAGGGCAATCCGCAGGCCAAGTATCTGAAGGAAATCGCTGCCACTTGTGCCAAAGAAGCTGATCTCGTGCTGAAGAGCCTGGAGCAGGGCATGATTCCGCTCGTCCTCGGCGGGGATCATTCCATCGCGGCGGGCACCGTGAGTGGAGTGGCTGAGTTCTATCGACGGCAGGAGCAGCGCATTGGCCTTATCTGGATCGATGCGCACAGCGACATCAATACTCCGGCCACATCACCAAGCGGCAACGTGCATGGCATGCCTTTGGCAGCAATCCTTGGGCTCTGGCAGGACGAACTCTCTCGTATCTACGATTTTTCACCCAAAGTATTGCCGGAAAATACCGTGATCATCGGCGTGCGCGACATTGATCAGGCGGAGAAGGAAAACATCAAGAACGCCGGCATTACCGAGGTGTACACGATGCGCGACATCGACGAACGTGGCATGCGCACCGTAATGGAAGAGGCCCTGCGTACCGCCGGACGCGGCACGGCGGGCTATCATGTCTCGCTCGACATGGACTGGATCGATCCCGAAGACGCCCCCGGTGTTGGCACCCCTGTGCGCGGCGGAGCTACATATCGCGAAGCTCACCTGGCGATGGAGATCATCGCTGATCACGGGCGTATGACTAGCCTGGAGATTGTCGAAGTGAATCCGGTGATCGACGAGCACAACCAGACGGCGATGTTGGCTGTGGAACTGGCTATGTCCGCATTTGGGAAGAAGATTCTGTAGGTTGCGGCCGCTGTAATGAGGGTTACGCCCTTTTCATTTCTGAATGCACCCGCATCACTTAACAATACTGTCATTCCTCGCGCCTGTAGCTGGCGCGGGGAATCTGCTGTTTGGCGGTACCTCAAGAAAACAGATCCCCGCGCGAAATCGCGCGAGGGATGACAGTGTAATAAGTTTGTTCATGGGCGCCCATTCGAGGGCGCTACACAATACAATTTCGAGCCTGTGATCACTCGACGTGACTTGCTCATTGCCGCAGCTGCAGCCGGAGCCGCAGAGCTGCTTCGGCCCATGACGGACGCTTTTGCCACCGCTTCCCAACCCACTACTCCGGTGAACTTCAAAGTTCCTCCGGGCGCATGCGATTGCCACGTGCACATCTTCGGAGATCCTCAGCGTTTTCCATTCGCTGCAACTCGGACGTACACACCTGAGACGGCAACCGTCGACGAGCTACGCAACGTGCATCGCGCGCTGCATCTCGACCGGGTGGTCGTCATTCAGGCGAGCGTCTATGGCACCGACAATTCCTGCACGCTAGACGCGATCAAGCAGCTTGGTCCGCGAGCTCGGGGCATCGCCGTCATCGACGAGAAGACCTCTTCCGCCGAGCTTGATCGGATGCATCGTAGCGGGATTCGTGGCGTTCGGATTAACCTCGGCACGGCCGGGCAAGATGATCCCGCCTTTGCGCGCGAACGTCTGCAAAAGGCCCTTCGGCAGGTTGAGGGCCGACCATGGCATATTCAGATGTATGTCGGTCTCCCAGTAGTAGCGGCGATCGAGAAGCAGCTTACTGCTGCCACAGTCCCGATCGTCTTCGACCACTTCGGAGGCGCTAAGGCTGCCCTCGGAGTCCAACAGGCCGGGATGGCTAGCCTGCTGCGGCTGCTTCAAAACGGGAAAGCATATGTGAAGATCTCTGGCGCGTACCGTGCATCCACGGCTGCTCCGGATTATCAGGATGCGACAGCGCTGGCGAAAGTTTTTGTCGCTGCCAATCCAGAACGCGTTCTATGGGGCACAGATTGGCCGCACCCGGATACCGCCGCTGGTCGCGAACCTTCGGAGATATCTCCCCTGCTTCCGATTGACGACGGGCGCCTGTTGAACTTGCTTGCAGCGTGGGTTCCGAATATCGCTCGGCGCAAAGTGATCCTGGTGGATAATCCTGCGAAGTTGTATGGGTTTTGATGAGAAGGATTCTCTGGGTATCCGGAATTATCCCCCTTCGTTCCCTGTAACCTAACCTAGTCATGAAAATAGGATTTGTCGGTCTGGGAAGCATGGGCTCGGCTATAGCTCGCAATCTGATCCAAGCTGGGCATGAGCTGATCGTTTACAACCGCACCCGGAATCGCGCAGAAGCGTTTCGTGCACTCGGAGCGCAGGTTGCGGAGACACCGGCGGAGGCTGCGGCGGGAGTTGAGGTCGTCTTCACCATGTTGGCGGATGATGCCGCCACGGAAGATGTGGTGTTCAGCGAGCGTGGGCTTCTTAGCTCGCTACCTGCCGGCAAAGTCCACGTATGCTGCAGTACGATCAGCGTGGCGCTCTCGCGCAGGTTGGCGGCAGCGCATCGCGACAAGCGCCAAGACTACATCGCCGCTCCGGTATTTGGCCGGCCTGAAGCCGCGGCGGCGGCCAAGTTGTTCATCGTAGCAGCGGGACCTCAGAGGCAGATCGAGCTCTGCCGGCCGCTATTCGATGTCGTTGGGCAAAAGACATTTGTTATCGGTGAAGATGCGCCTGCAGCGCACGTGATCAAGCTCACAGGAAATTTTCTGATTTCTACAGTGATCGAAGCGCTCGCGGAAGGGTTCGCGCTAGTCCGCAAATCGGGGGTTGATGCCAATCAGTTCCTGGAGGTGCTGACGAATTCGTTGTTCTCCGCGCCGGTCTACAAGACTTATGGCGCACTGCTTGCGTCCGAGAAGTTTGAGCCTGCAGGCTTCAAGCTGCCGCTCGGGCTCAAAGACAATCGGCTCGTAATCGCTGCAGCAGAACAAGCCGCGGTACCGATGCCGATGGCGAGCCTGGTGCACGATCGCTTTCTCGCTGCTATTGCTCAAGGGCTAAGCGAGTCGGACTGGTCGGCTATCGCGAAGATTTCTTTTTGGAACGCTGGACTGCAATAAGTACAACAGAGGAGGCACTTGGACCTGAACGGGAAAGTAGCGCTCGTAACCGGCGGTGGTACCGGCGTGGGGCGTGCAATCGTCTTGCAATTAGCGCGGCTCGGCGCTGCCGTTGCCGTGAATTACTCAAAGTCGAAGGACGAGGCTGACGCAACTGCCAAGGAAGCTCAAGGTTACGGCGTGCGGGCTTTGGCGATTCAGGCTGATGTCGCAGACGAATCTCAGGTCCAGCTCATGGTTGAACAGGTGACACAGCGGCTTGGTCCGGTTGAAATCCTGGTCAACAATGCCGCCTTCACGCGGTTTACCGATCTCTCCGACCTCCACGCTCTGAGTCAGCAGGATTGGAATCGCACCTTTGCCGTCAACGTGAATGGCACTTTGTATTGCACACGCGCGGTCGTTCCGAGCATGAAGGCAAAGGCTTGGGGTCGCGTGGTGAACGTCTCCTCGGTCGCGGCCTTTACTGGAGGAGGAAGCTCCATCGCTTACTGCGCGTCGAAAGCTGCCATCCTTTCGCTCACTCGCTCGTTCGCGAAGGTACTTGGACCCGAGATCACGGTAAATGCAGTGGCGCCGGGGTTGATCGAGACGCGCTGGGTGGCCTCTATGAAGCGACTAGACGAATTCAGAGAATCGTGGAAGAAAGATACCGCGCTGGGCAAGGTGCTGACTCCGGACGATGTGGCGGAGGCCGCCGTTAGCCTGATCGCCAGCATGAGCCTGGTGACGGGCCAGACGATCATTGTGGATGGCGGCTGGCGGATGTAGGAGAGTCAGGGAACCGGGGAGGCGGTGACGCGGCGTGGTGTATCCCGAGCCGCATAATAGCGATACAAGCATGCTGCGTCTCTAGAAACCTAAGGCTTTTGTCCGACGAAAGAAGTGCTCCGTAGGCACGCAAGTTTTACATCGCAAGGGCTTTGTACGCGCATGAATCGCGTGAAACGAGAGTTGCTCAAATGTCGTACTGGAGCGGGGTTGGGCCTAGTTCGGCTTAAGAGGAAAACTTCGGAACTTTAGGTGCTCATGTGGTTTCCACAGTCCTGCGCGAGCGGTACACTCAGCTAGCAAAGCAAGACGCCAGCACCTTCCCCGTTTGCTCTTGGCCAGCGTCAAGGAGCTGATAAGTTAGAGTTGGAGCTTGCGGCACTTGAACTCGAAAGAGAATTGAAGGAGACAAAACTCAATGTGGAAGCCAGCCAACCCCCCAACGTCGAACCAGCCGGGCAATAACAATCCGACTGTCGGCTCGACTCAAACCAAACCGGCGCCTGCTCCGTCTATGGAGACGCGTCCGACGCCCGCTGCTGTTGAACCAACTCCGGCCCCGGCCAATCGCAACGCCGTTCTCAACACCCAGGAACAGGCGACGATCGGCAAGAGCCTTGTCATTAAGGGTGAAGTGACCGGTTCCGAGTCGCTGTACATCGACGGCAAGGTTGAAGGCTCCATTCAACTGCCCGGCAATCGTGTAACCATCGGCCGCAATGGTCAGGTCTCGGCCAACATCAATGCCCGCGAAGTGGTCGTGCTCGGCAAAGTCCGCGGTAACCTGAATGCCAGCGATCGCGTGGATATCCGCAACGAAGGCTCGCTCACCGGCGACGTCGTTGCGCAGCGCATCAGCATCGAAGATGGCGCCTTCTTCAAGGGCGGCATCGACATTCGCAAGCCTGGGCAGCAGAAGAACGATTCGAAGGAGCCTGTCTCGATCGAGTCTTCGGCCGTGGCCGCGGCTCGCGCGTAGTTTTTGATCTATCTGACGGGCCTGTTCCTGCCGCTTGACGGATGGGAACAGGCCACGCAGAAGAAAAGGTCGAAGTCAGATGTTGGAAAAATTTCTGCAAGTCTTGTCGCTAAGCTGTCGTCATCGCCACACCTCGAAGCCCTTCGCGGCAGCCAGCGCCTCCGTCGGACGCAACTCCGACTGGGAGCCGATCGGCCAAGGCGGCCACTACGTCGTTTGTCTCGATTGCGGCCAAAAGTTCGATTACGACTGGCGCACGATGCAGGTAGTGCGGAAGGTCAGCTAATCGCAATTTTCGGATGACCCGAAAACGGACTCACCGAGAGGCTTAGCCTAGTTATCTTCAAAAAGTATCGCGTGCTTCACCTGGCTTGCATTCCAGGATGAGGCACGCGATTTTTCTGTGAAACGGGACGGGGAGGGGAACCCCATCCCACACAGGTTTACAGTCCGCGGCCGAACTTCGGGTGGAAGGTCACCCCGAACGACAGCCGGATGTTGTTTTGTGTCTGGCTGCCGAAACGGGTCATGAGGTAGTCGAACTGGAAGAGGCGGATCGAAACTACATCCGAAGCCCTCCAGTCATAACCACCGCCGAGAGCCGTAGCGAATGCGTTATCGGAAGCAGAAATGGTCGTGCCCAGAACGTCGGCACTGACGTTGTCATGCGCGAAGCCGAAGAGGCCGTGAACAAAAACGGCGCCTTTTTCGTTGGGCATCTTGAATTCCGGACCAAACATGTAGGTGTAGATGGAGTTCTTGGCTCCGTTTTGGGTCTTGTAGCTGCCGTTGATGTCTCCCGAGATGCCGAAAGCCGGGGTCAGCCTCAGTGTCGCCATGCTCTCCCAACCATTCTGGTTGATAGCATCGGCGCCCTGGCCGGGGTTAAAGCGGGTATAGGAATATCCGCCGAATACGTCTAACTTGTCCGACGACTTCTGCGCGAAGAGCGAGAAGCTCGTGGCAAGCACAAATAAACTTGCGAACAGGATTTTCCTCATAAACCTGGTTCCTCCAGTGGCGAACAAAGATTTGTTCGAGCTAAATTTTCCCGGGGTGTTAGCGGCAAAGATAAGCTGTGTGGAAACAGTGGAAAAGAGTCCTATAGACCATTGCGTAATCCCGGACTTCGGTAATGTTAGAGTTCAGATAACGCACGGATTATGCCATAAGCGGCTTATATTCAGTAGATTGCATGGATTGGGCATAGGACATTCAGAGGCCACTCATCTTGGGACTACTATCGTCGTTGTTAGTTCTAACAGGCTGAAATCGCTCCACTTTTGGGAAGGGCCAAATATCTCAGGCACGGTTGACGGTGATCTATATACAGCCGTGCTGAGAACGGAATTGGATGATCTTGCGGCGATCGCGCTTCGAAGGCCGCCTTTCGGGAGCAGGAGTGAAAACCTTCATAGCCTTGCGCTCTTCTATCGCCTTCATGCGTGCTTCACGACTTGAGTCGGTCTCACGATAGAGGGTTTGAGCTAACGCGGCCGGACCGCGAATTTCACTGAGAAGGAGCACCTCAACCTGAAACTCCCCAGAATCAGTTCGAATTTGCAGAAGCTCTCCTACACGAACCGCGCGCGCAGGTTTGGCAGGCTGAGAGTTGGACTGAATCCTGCCAAGCTCACAGGCACGCGCAGCTAAAGCACGCGTCTTGAAGAATCTCGCTGCCCAAAGCCACTTATCGATTCGTACGCCAGTCATGGTTTGCGATGAGTTGATTGTACTGAGGCAGGAGTTACTTGGGGGGGAGCCCAACGTGAGCGAGGCACTATCGGACGACCCAGCTAAGCTATCTGTCACGAGCGTGCTCCAGCAGTACCGGCGGCAGTAGCCGCCGGGTCAGCGAGGGACGACCGAGCTGTGTTCGCTGCGCTCCCACTAAGCCAGCGGCCCGCCGCCGCCGGTACCGATGTCGTACCAATCGCTTATTGCTTATCAAAAACAATCACGGCCTGCATCCTTGCGAATGCAGGCCGTGGAATGTGGTGAGATGTCCTCTTTCGAGCTGGCCGACTCTGTTGCCAAAACCGGCTGCTCACACAATCCGGTGAATTTGTCACTCATCGTGCCCCCTTCCGTTACCGGAAGTTTTACGCTGAAACACGCCTTGCGACGTCTTCCTGCGAGTGCCCGAGGAGCGAAGCCTGTTGCCTGATTTCGACAGGCCGTCCACCGATTCGCTGCTCTTTGTTATCCCTCGCCCTCTCGGGTCTGAGATAGGGCCACAGACGATCCGAAAAACTTTCGTCTTCCAGTGTTTCTGTGGTCTCTAGGCTGGCCCGTCTATTTCAGCGGCTTTCGCCACTGAAGAACTGCCAGTCTTGCAGGCCATCTGGATTGCAGATGAGCTTTCGCTCACCCAGCATCACAGTTGGTCTTTCGCCGATTGTCCGTCGTGACTTGCGCCACGCTGTTAAGGTCAACCGGGCTTTTGCCTTGCATGATTCCGCACTCGACTCGCGCCAAATGGTTCGTCATGCCTGGACTTGCCGAACAGCTTCGTCCCTAAATTTCCGATTCCAAGCGAACCCGGACTCAGTTTCGGCGAAGCTGCCATCATCAATCGCCGCCTTCGTCCCGACTCTTCGGGACGCCTTCGACCGACTGACAACCGCAAAACCCGCTTTGACTTACGTCATGCGCTGGGTTGCGATTTTATTGCCGTGATCAGCAGAACGCTTCCGCAATCTGCTCGTGCAACTCGCCCTTGCGGGCTGCTACTCGCGTATTCCTTTTCGGGAATATCGAATCCATTGCAATCACTGTTTCCAGCATGACTGCAACTTGCTGCCGACTTGCGCCGGCAACTGCGGCAACTTGGCTGTGATGCAGAGTTTTGAATCAAGCTTGCGCCTAACTCAAAAACCTCCGTCCACAGTGCTGATCTCTTCTGCCTGCAGAAGCTTCGAGAATGCGCTTCGGTTGCCCTCTAGCGCGCTCCCGCATGAAGCGCAGCTTACGCCGGTCTTCATGCTTGCAGGTTGGCGAACTTGCCGACTTACGCCGCCTTGTTCTCACAGGATGAAGCCGTGAAGCCTCAACCCGTTTTCAACCTGCCGGAACTTTCGGATGTCGAAGACTTGCGCCTCCGATTTTCCTAGCACCATCTTCGCAGTCTTTTGAACTGCACTTCCGGTGCGATTCCGTTGGCTTCCGGTCTCAAGCGGTTATTCGCCGCCTGATTCCTTACACCCGACAACAACTTACGCTGCCGCCGTTTGCTTGCCCGTCTGCATCTTCGATTTCAGCAACCGATCACTTTCCAACTTTCGTTGTGTGCGACCGGCCCTTGTTCGATTGAACTCTCGACCTCGTCTCGCGTCAGAACCGGCCTTGCGGCCTGTTCCTCTCCGACGAAGCTGCGGGCCCAACCGATTGTTTCAAGCTTTAGGTCCCCTTGCGGAAATCTCAGCTTTGAAACTCAGGCTCGAGCGATTCAGGACATCTCACGCTCGCGTGTTAGGGAATTTACTCTTTTCAGAAATACGAGCAAGCGAAATACGCGCCGATTTTGTGGGTTTCCTGTTTAAAAGTGGTCCCTCTTGTGGAGTTTCGTGGAAAAGGTGTTAGCCCTTCTGTTGGTGCACAAATTCTTGTGCGAGATCTAGCAAGCTGCGAGATCACAAGCGGACAATTCTCTGGGCGAATAGATCGGGATATCCTCGGCCCGACGTCGCACTATGAAATCGCCTGGCGCACCTGCCGGATGTTTCCGCGTGGATTCCACTCGTTGTAGGGGAATCCGAGACTGCACGGTCATAGAGACGACAACCCGCGCGAGGGCGCGCGTCGGTCCCTTTTTCTAAGTTCTTTGTTGTTTTGTACGGTTTTCCGAACAAACTGCGCCTGAGAGCGGTCAGCGCATCAATCCACGCGATGATGGCAGAACGTTTTTCTAAATCTCTCCGCGCGAAACGGCGCGGAGATTTCCAGGGAAGAAGCCAAATTCGTGGACCGCAAACCCGAGTTGTTGCTTGCTGACGTTGATGAACGAACTCGAACGCTCTGCCGCCACGTTGCCGAGGAGCTGAATTGCGAGCTTGTGATCGTATCCGACCACGATGCAGTCCTGAGCATGGTGCGGCGTGGCAGCTTCTCCGCCGTACTTCTCGACGCCAAATTGATTCCTGATTCGCTGCAACTGCTGTCGGAGATCAAGGCGAGCTCAGCCAGAATCGAAGTAATCCTGATCGAGGAAAACGCGACCGCCCCTTCCGCGGTCCGATCGATCAAGGCCGGTTTTTCTGATTATCTTGAGAAGCCGTTAGACATGGAAACACTGGAGCGGTCAATCGAGGAAGCCCTGAAGTCTTACCAGAGCTTCCAGCCTTCTATTCCTACTTTGGAACAACTCGAAAGACAGGCCATCGAGCAGGCGATGGCGCAGGCGGAAGGGGACAAGATTGAAGCCGCGCGCCTGCTCTCGATTGGTAAGACAACCCTGTATCGCAAGCTGAGGCAATACGGAAACTATTCCCGGAAGCACCGCGGGCCGGCCCGTCACGCCGCTAGAAGCGTCGTGAGTAGGCCGCAATGATCGTGTAGTCGGCGAAGGCAGCGTCGCCGTGGGTGTGGTTTTGAATATCCGCGGTGCTGATCTTTCGATTCCTCTCCATTGCCCAGGGAGCGGTTACGTTCAGCGTGTTCTTGCCATAGGAGAACGCCAGGCCCGGCTCGATTGAAATTACATATCCCGGACGCCGGAACCCGTTGCTGGCGCCGAAGGCATCTCGCACCGGCACCCCTTCCATTCTGCCGCCAAGGCTCAACGCCAGATTGCGAACCTTCGGCACATTGTGCGAAAACCCACCGCGCCAGAGGTATTGATCCGTCACGGACATTACGTCCTCATGCGGCGCGCTGCGGAAGGTCTTTACGCCGTTGGTATCACGCGGATTAAACAGCCACGAGCCGGTGAAGTAGAGCATGGTGTGGAAATACACTTCGCGATAAGCCTGCGTCGCCAGCGTGAATCCCCAACTTCCGTCCCCGGGCTGGATGGATTGGTCGAAGTTGCGTGTCTGCCTGGTGCCATTGGCCAGAATCGTGGTGCCTTGGGCGTCGTTGATGCCGGTCGGCATCTTGAGCGCCATGGAAAAGGCGATATTGCCGTGACTCTCTGTCGGTGGACGAAATACCCACGCCTGCACCCCGGCGGTAATGTCACCGATTCCACCCACGCGCGAGACATTCACGTTGCCCTGCTGACGGCGCGTCGCCGTCATCGCGGGTATATCTCCAACGATGCTGAACCGCGGCGTCAACTGATAGTTGAACGAGAGATCGTACAGATTCACGTGGTTCTGAACTTGGTTGTGCAAGATAGCCCGGCGGACCTGATAGTCGGTGCCAACGTAGTGCGCGTAAGAGCTATAAGTGCGGAATCCCACGGTGACCGTCAGATTGTGAAGCCTGTCGATCCAACTCCCGCCGTGAAAAGGCTGCACCTGATTGGTCGGATCCAAGCCGGAAACCAATGGCTGTTCGACATGGGCTGCTACGCAGCCTTGTCCGACTGCAGGCACGGAGAGTGCGGACAAAAAGAGCATGCCAGTAGCCAAGACAAGTGCCTTCAAGAGATTCTTGCTAATGGAGGTGCGGTTCATGGAAACTCCAGGCAGCAGACTTTTGTTTCAGTCACCAATCTGCGATGCGGCAGTACATCGTATGTAGCTGGTGCAGACAATAATGCAAATGCATTATTGGGACGACATGTACATTGAAGACCATGGAATCGACTCGACGTCGCCTGCTGGCCTTATCGGTCCTCGCGGTTTTGCTCCTGACTAACTGCTCTGCCTTTGCAAGAAACGTTCGCAAGCTCAGCCTGCGTGATCTCGAGGGCGACAAAGTCCGAATGTCGGACTACCAGGGGCGAATCGTGGTTCTTAACTTCTGGGCCACGTGGTGTGGGCCATGCAAGGAAGAACTTCCGCGTCTCGGAATAATGGCGCAGGACTATGCCTCGAAGAACGTGGCGTTTGTCCTGGCCTCGATCGACGAGCAAAAGAACTTGCCCGCTGTCCACGATTACGTGACGCAGCAAAAGATCGCTTTGCCTGTGTGGGTTGGGGCGACGGTTGATCTGTTGGAACAGCTCTCGGGCATCAATGTAGTTCCTGCCACCCTGATCATCGATGAAAAAGGTGAGATTGTTCGTGCTATCAACGGCGAAGCCCGCGAAGAAGATGTAAAGGAAGCCGTAGACTGGCTCTTAAACGGAAAGAATGGGCAGGCGCCCACGGAGCGCGTGAAACGGTATTGAGAACACATAGAGACGCAGCATTCCGCGTCTGTACCGAACAAAAAAATTCCCGCCTGCTGAGGCGGGATCGATTCGATAGGGTGATCACAATGTAGCCGCCGGCTCCTGGCTGCACCATAGTGTTTTTGTAGTATCGTGCTCCTAATCTAAAAGGATTACATACGTTTGGGCTGTATTCATCGGCACAGACCGGCCTTGATATCTGTCTCCAGTCAAATCGCGTGAGGTGAGGATGAAGCGTTTGAAGAGAATCATTTTGTGCGTCGCCGTACTGCTCGCCGGTTCCGCAGCGCAGACCGCAAGCAGTAAAGGCGTCATTCTGGTATCAGAGCAGCGTTTGAAACAGCTACTTCCTGCAACCGTCTTCATTGACGGCGAGAACGTGCCCACTCAGGAACGCAATGCCGCTCTGGTCCAACTGCCCGATGGAAAGATCTTGCTTGCCAGCCTGGTCGACACGGCTGGCTATAGCTCTGCCTACCAGCAGAAGTACGCTGGTGTTCTGCTGTCCCAAACTGGATTCGCCATCGGTTCGAAGAACTTCGCTGCCGGAGCTTACGCCATCGGTCAGAAGAAAAACGGCGAATCGGTCACCATGTACGTGTACAACCTCGGCGGAGAACAATTGGCTGAGCTTCCCACAGAGAAGCAGGAAAACCTGCGGCCGTTGAAGCCTCTTCAGGTGATCGCCGCTGCCGACGGATCAGCGCGGCTGTACCTTGGGCCGTACTACCTTTCTCTTGCAGGTCGGTAGTGGCACAGCGGCTCGCCAGTGCGCGTTCTGCCACCGCCGGATTGTTGTTAGGTCTCGCGGTAACTCTGGCGGCCGTCGTCGCTTATTCCTGGTATGTCACGCGGCAGATCTCCGGCTTGCGCGAATTGCAAACGTCCATCACGGAGCGCAGCCGGATGGACTCGCTTCAGTTGTTACGAATCCAGAACACGCTGAACAGTATTGCACTGGGAATGCGCGATGTTCTCGATAACGTTGAGTCCTATCCTGTGACCGCCTTCCAGGGCCAATTCCAGCGGTTACGCACCGATCTTGAAGACGGGATGCGTCGCGAGCAAGCCGTTTCCGTTGCCACTCGTACTCCCGAGCAGCGTCAATACCTCGAGAGTTCTGTAGCAGAATTCTGGAATGCGCTGGATCGCGTCTTCGATCTGTCCCGCAATGGTAAAGAAGAGGAAGCCCGCTCACAGATCCGTCTCTCGCTTCAACCGCGGGAAGCAGCGTTGAGCATAGCTGTTGCCCGCCTGCTTGTGGAGAACAATGAGAGCGAGCAGCAAGCCGCACAGCAGGTGATCGATATTTATCGCCGCGTGGAGAGCCGGGCATACACCTTTCTCATTGCAGCTCTTGCGGCAATCGTGCTTACCAGCGTGCTGCTGATCCGCTCGAACCGGGAACTCTTTCGCCGGCTGGCCACGCTTTCCGAGCAGCGCAGCGATCTGGCCCAGAAGCTGATCTCGACGCAGGAGTCGACTCTGAGCTACGTTTCACGTGAGTTGCATGATGAGTTCGGACAGATACTCACCGCGCTTGGAGCCATGCTCACGCGGGCGGCCAAGCGCAATCCCGATACGGAACTAAATGAGAGTCTACGGGAAATTCGCGATGTTGCGCAGTCGGCTTTGGATAAGGTGCGTACGCTTTCACAGGCGTTGCATCCGGTGATGCTCGATGAGGCGGGACTCGAACAGAGCCTTGATTGGTACCTGCCAACCGTCGAACGTCAGACGGGAATTGCCATCTCGTATGAAAAGTCCGGAACCGCTTTTGAAGTTCCACGCAGCGTCGGCGTTCATATTTATCGTGTGGTACAGGAAGCGCTGAACAACGTAAAACGGCATTCGGGAGCGCAGCGCGCCTGGGTGCGTCTGCGCTTCCTCGCCGATGCGTTGGAGGTTGAGATTGAAGATCATGGTCGCGGGCTCGCAACATCCAATGGCTCGCGCGGTATCGGACTCGTAGGAATGCGGGAGCGGGCGCAGCTAATTGGAGCGGAGCTCAGCTTTGCACAACCGGCGGAAGGGGGTACGGTGGTAAGGCTACGAGTACCACGAAGCACCGCGGAGGCCCCTAAGGAGCCAGAGCCTGTTGGCTAGATTCCGGTTATGAACGTGCTTGGGAAGGGTGACCGGCGCTCAGCCGGAAATCCAGCCAAAGCGCATAACAAGGAAAAACAACAGGGGATTTTGCGAATGCGATCTCGAAACCATTGAATTCTGCCCAAAATATGCAAAATTTCGCTCAAGACCAGGGAATTAACAGGGAGTTCTGTGGATTTCTCTCCAAGCGACCATTAGCAAAGCACTTGCTGCTCTTTTGCGGGGGATGCAAAAAAATAACAGGGAACTATCAGGAAACTGCTGAGTGACGAAACACAAAATCTCCGTCCTGCTGGTTGACGATCACAGCCTCGTGCGTCGGGGATTTCGCCGAATACTTGAGGACGAGAGCGACCTGCAGGTGGTTGGTGAAGCCAGCAGCGGCAGCGAAGCTGTGGAACTTGCGCGCAAGCTCAAGCCGCAGGTGATCCTGATGGACTGCGCCCTGCAGGGCGAGAGCGGCATTACGGCTACACGAAACATCGTCGCGATGCTGCCCGAAACCGCAGTTCTCATGTTAAGCATGCATTCAGAAGAGACGCTGGTCCGGCAATCGCTCGAAGCCGGCGCCCGCGGATATATCTTAAAGAGCGCAGCCGACCTTGATCTGGCTGCAGCGATTCGTCGCGTTCTCGATGGAAACGTAGTTCTCGATCCGCAGGTGAAGCGTGCGGAAACGCTCAGAGGAGAACGCACGGCAGGACTCACTGCTCGCGAGCTCGAAATACTTCAGCTCATCGCGATCGGGAAGTCGAACAAGGAAATTGCCAGCGACCTCGATCTCAGCGTGAACACGGTCTCAGTCCATCGAGCCAACATCATGAATGCGCTCGGGCTACACAAGACGGCGGAACTCGTGGTGTACGCGATCCGCAATGGTCTGGTGAACCTTCCGTGAATCGACAGCTTGGGGCATGCCAGAAACAGTTTCTCAAACCCTCACACTCTCTAGGTGCACTTTACTTCGAACAAGACGAACTCACGGCCTTGCCCGTGCGTCTCGGCCAACTCTTTCTCGGAGCAACCGTAGGAGGGCAGTCTGGAGGGTAGCAGTCCAGGGGGACTTAGCGGATCGGGAGTGGTGTCATACGCGTATAGGAACTCGCGTTCGTAGATATCGTGTCCGCCCTCGATCAGGTCCTCGCGTTCGCCAATTGAATAAGAGACGTCCCGGACCGTGAGCCTCAGACCTGCCGAGTTCGATAATGACGACGCCTTTATGATGCGAATGGGAATCTCTCCAGAGGACTGGCGGATCGCCAGAGGAGCGCCTGCCAGGTCGTCGGAGGCAAAAACCGGTTCTCCGGCGGGAATTGCAAATGTAGTGAACACTGGTCGGTCAGGGCGGTGTGTGAGGTCGTATTCGAGAGACAATACTCCAACTGCAGCAATCGCAAGCGTACATCGCAATGCCCATTTTGGGCTTATTCGAAGAATCGAGTGTCCGGCAAGCAGGTAATAAGGAATTACGGCGATGATCAAGTAGCGCTCTTGCCAAATAGGCTTGACGAGCATGCTGAAGCCAAAAACAAAAGCTATGATGGCGACTGAGAGCAGCAGGAACAGACTCGCGAAGCGCCGCTCAACTTTGCGACGAGTCCAAATCGCGATTGCTACCGGCACGTTTAGCACCACCGCTCCCAGACTGCTTCCAAGAAGATGTGTGAGCGTTTTCCATTCGAGTGCCGGTGTCAGTTTGGAAATCCACGAAATGTTGTGAAGAACTCTTGCGGGAGCGGGAGAAAGCAGCTTTACCGCGAGAACCCAGGCAAAGAGTGATAGCAACGCAGGCAGGCAACCGAAGAATCGATTCCGGAAGCCTCGTCGTGTCAGGGCAGCGTGTGCAAGTTCGCATCCAACGACGGCCAGGCCGGCAACGTGCACCATCACCAAAGCCACATTTACGAAGGCCCACAAGAAGCGCAAGGACGAACGCTCAGCGCCTTGCTTCAAATACAAATCCAAGGACCACACAGACAGGAAACAGAGAAGCGAGTACATGCGTACTTCCTGGCTATACAAAATCAGGAAAGGATTGCATGCGATTGCGAACAGCAGCGCAAGCTTCAGCCCGCGTGAGAGCCTTGTTCGCTTCATGCAACTCCAGAGCGGTAACAACGTGAGCGCGGAAAACAACACTGAGAACAATCGCAACCCGGCGACAGACGCCCCAACTACTGAGATCCAGAACTTGAGCAACATGTAGTAGAGAGGCGGATGAACCCGGTCAACAATTAACTGGCGCAAGAGATTACTCCACCGCGACTTCGCGACGAATACGCTAAACGCTTCGTCGCACCAGAGCGAATAAGTACCAAGGTGCCGCAATCGCAGTGCGATGTAGATGAACGAGACGGCGGCGAGCGCTGCCAGCGAAACTGCGGGATGGAAGTACCAGGTCGGCCGATGGTTAGCTGCAGAAGGGCGGAACTCTTCAACTCGGACGCCGACATTCCCTGTGCCGAGCGGTTCCAGGTTTGAGGACATATTCGAGCATAACCCGATCTCTTCGGGCGGTACTCGGGAAAATCGCGGAATTTTCACGGGGGATTCGCCCGTCTACATCTCGTACTCATAAATAACGGCTTTCCTCCATATTCTGTCGGGTCTCTTGGGTACACTAGTCGCGCATGAACCGCAGGAGCTTCGTCGTTAACTCGGCCGTGTGCGCTCTGTCAACAGCGATGACACCCTCGTTCGCCGCTGCCGAATCGAATGACGCTGATACCAGGAATTCTCAGAATTCAAGTCCCCAAAAAGCAAATCTCAAGCTAGGCACGCAACATGGTGACAGCGATGACATCCTGAAGGTAATGGCGGGCTTTGGCGTGAATCACATCTGTGCTCTTCCGCCCGAATTGGAGAAGGGTGGCGACTGGTCGGTTGAGGCGCTGACGCGAAAGCGCGAGTACATCGAGTCCTATGGGATAAAGGCCGATGCGTTGCGGCTGATTCATCCCAGCTATGTTGCGAAGTCAGAGATTCGGAACGTGATGACCGGTAAGAGCCCGGAGCGCGATCGAGAGATCGACGCGATCTGCGAGAAGATGCGC